>NZ_JCABYM010000131.1:0-214185 GCF_059499385.1 Limnoglobus sp.
CTCCCCAACCCTCCCCCCCAAGGGGGGAGGGAGAAAAACATTCACCCGCGATTTGAGACTTCTTGACCATGGCGCGCTTCACGACCGTCCTCGCCCTCGCCCTCAGCCTCCTGCTCGCCGCCGGCGTCGCCGCCGCGCCGCCGGCCGTCGAGGGCGTCGCCCCGCTCGCCGGGCAGCGCGGCATGGAGTTCACCCTCACCCTCGCCGGCGGCCGCCTCACGGACGCGCAATCCGTCCTCTTCTACCAGCCCGGCCTCACCTGCACGAAGCTGACCGCCACGTCCGAGACGGAACTCGTGGCCACCGTCCGCGCCGCGGCCGACTGCCCGCTCGGCGAGCACGCCTTCCGGGTCGTCACGAAGGGCGGCGCGAGCGAGCTGCGGACCGTCGGCGTCACGCCGTTCCCGGTCGTGTCGGAGGCCGACGCGGCCAACGACTCGCCGAAGAGCGCACAGAAACTCAACCTGAATTCCACCGTCGTCGGCCGGATCGACGCCGGCGACGTGGACTGCTACGCCGTTACTCTCTCGAAGGGGCAACGGCTGTCGGCGGAGGTCGAAGCGGTCCGCCTCGGGTCGCCGCTCGACGCCGTGCTGACGATCACCGGGCCGGACGGCAAGGTGCTGGCGGAAGTCGATGACGCGCCGCCGTTCCGCCAGGACCCGGTCGCGTCGGTCGTCGCGCCGACGGCCGGGGTGTACGTCGTGGCCGTCCGCGACACCGCCTACGGCGGCGGCGACGCCGAGCGGTACGCGCTGCACGTCGGGACGTTCCCGCGGCCGGCCGCGATCTTCCCGGCCGGCGGGCAGATCGGCGTCGAGACGAAGGTGAAGCTGTTCGGCCCGGCCGGCGACCGCGAACAGCTCGTGACGCCGAAGGGCGCGAACTTCCTGTTCTTCCCGAGCGACGCCGACGGCACGGCCCCGACGCCGCACCCGTTCCGCGCGTCGCCGTTCCCGAACGTCCTCGAAGGCGACGCGAAGCCCGCCGCGTGGCCGGTCGCGTTCAACGGCATCCTCGAAAAACCCGGCGAGATCGACGCATTCAAGCTGACCGCGAAGGCCGGCGACCGGCTGGACGTGACGGCGTTCGCGTTCCGCATCGGCTCCCCGCTCGACACCGTGGTGACGGTGCTGGACGCCGACGGCCGGGAGGTGGCGGCGAACGACGACGACGAGACGCACGACAGCCGCGTCCGGTTCACCGCCCCGCGCGACGGCGTCTACGCCGTCCGCGTCGCGGACAAGCGGAAGGACGGCGGACCGCAATTCGCGTATCGCGTCGAGGTGACGAAGCCGGCCGCCGGGCTGGGCCTGTTCCTCGCCACGCCGGGCCGCAAGGCGCAGGACCGCGGCACGATCACCGTCCCCCGCGGCAACCGCGTCGCCGCGTTCCTCGCCGTGCGGCGGGACGGCGTGACCGGCCCCGTCACGATCCACCCCGGCGACCTGCCGCCCGGCGTCACGCTCGCCGGACCGGTCGTCGTGCCGGCGGACGAGTACCTCGTGCCGGTGGTGGTCGAGGCGTCGGCGACGGCCGAGCCGGGCGGCAAGCTCGTCGAGCTGACCGGCCGCGCCGGGGACGTTGCCGGCGGGTTCGCGCAGACCGTCACGCTCGTCGCCGGGCCGGGCGACCTGAGTTTGCACGACGTGTCCGTGTCGAAGCTCGCGGTCGCCGTCGTCGAGGACGCGCCGCTCCGCGTCACGCTCGACCCGCCGGCCGCGGCGCTCGCCGCCGACGGCAGCCTGGACGTGACGGTGCGGCTCCAGCGATCCGACTTCGACGACGCGGTGGAAGTGTCGTTCCCGTTCCTGCCGCCGGGCGTGGAAGCGCCGGCGTCGGTCGTCGTCCCGGCCGGCAAGGCCGAGGCGACGGTCACGCTCGTGGCGAAGCGGAAGGCGAGCCGCGGAGAGTGGCCGGTTTTCGTGGAGGCGAAGCCGGCCCCGGTCGCCGCGACCCGCGAGCGGCGCGACCCGGACGCCCCGCGGCCGGCGGGCCGGCGATCGCGCAAGACCGCCGCGGCGATGCCGCCCGTCGCGTCCCAGATCGTCACCGTCCGTGTCACCGAGCCGCCGGCCGTCGGCATGATCGCGGCCGCCGTCGGCGAACAGGGGAAGACGATTTCCGTGACGCTCGCGTTCACCGGCGGTAGCCCGCCGGCCGGGTTCACGGCCACGCTCGCCGGGCTGCCGCCGCGGGCGGCGGCGAAGCCGGTCGTCGTTTCGGCGGACGCGAAGCAGATCGAGTTCCAGGTTTCCATCGACCCGACCACGCCGCCGGGCGACCACCCGTCGCTCGTGTGCGAGTTGGCCGGCACGGTCGAGAAGCAAGCCGTCGTGTACCGCGTCGGGCGGCCCGGCACGCTGACCGTCTACCCGCCCGGCGGCGTGGCCGTGGACAAGGACGGCAAGCCGCTCAGCCGCCTCGACGCGCTCCGCCAGGAGCGGGCCACGAAACCGATCAAGTGACCTCCGACCACCCGCTGGGAGATCGAGAATGCGTTCCTGTTTGATGGCGGTGATGCTGCTCGCGCTCGCCCAACCGGCCGCGGCCGCCGGGCCGGCGGTGACGGAGCTGGCCGCCTACCCGGCCGCCGTCTCGCTGACGACCGCCCGCGACCGGCAGGGGCTGGTCGTGCAGGCGACGTTCGCCGACGGCAGCACCCGCGACGTGACCGGCGAGGCGGAGCTGAAGCTCGACAAGCCGGTCGCCGCGATCACGAACGGCGAACTCGCGCCGCTCGCCGACGGCGAGGCGAAGCTCGCGGTCGCGTTCGGCGGCAAGTCCGCCGAGGTCGCCGTGAGCGTGAAGCGCGCCGCGGAGGCGGACCCGCTGCGGTTCCGCGCCGACGTGATGCCCGTGTTCACGAAGGTCGGGTGCAACACCGGCAAGTGCCACGGGTCCGCGTCCGGCAAGGACGGGTTCCGCCTCTCGCTGTTCGGGTACGACCCGGACGGCGACCACCTCCGCATCACCCGCGAGGCCGGCGGCCGGCGGGTCAACCTCGCCACGCCGGACGACTGCCTCTTGCTCAACAAGGCGACCGGCAAGGTCCCGCACACCGGCGGCAAGCGGGTCGAACCCGGCAGCGAGAACGAGCAACTTCTCGTCCGCTGGCTGGAGGCGGGCGCGGCGAAGGACCCGGCCGACGCGCCGAAGCCGGTGAGCATCGAGGTGTTCCCGAAGCGGGCCGTGTTCGCCGCGAAGGGCGGGACGCAGCGGGTCGTCGTGCGGGCGAAGTACACCGACGGCACCGACCGGGACGTGACTAGGTTCACCGTCTTCCTGAGCAACAACGACGCGGCCGCGTCGGTGGACGACGCCGGCCGCATCACCGCCGCGGCCGCCGGGGAAGCCTTCATCCTCGCCCGGTTCGACGAGTTCACCGAAGGGCTGCCGGTCATCGTCCGGCCGGGCAGCGCGTTCGTCCCGACGCCGGACGACGGCGCGAACGAGATCGACGCGCTCGTGATCGCGAAGCTCAACCGGATGCACGTCTCGCCGAGCGACATCTGTACCGACGAGGTGTTCGTCCGCCGCGCGTTCATCGACCTCGTCGGCCTGTTGCCGACGCCGGCCGAGCGGGCCGCGTTCCTCGCCGACGCCGACCCGAAGAAGCGCGAGAAGCTGATCGATTCGCTCATCGCACGGCCGGAGTTCCGCGACATCTGGGTGATGAAGTTCGCCGAACTGCTTCAAATCCGCACCGCGAACGGGATCAGCCCGAAGGGGCTGCAACTGTACGACAAGTGGCTGCGGGCGAAGGTCCGCGGCGGGGCGACGCTCGACGCCGTGTTGAAGGAGCTGCTCCCCGCCAGCGGCGGCACGTTCGAGAACCCGGCCGTCAACTACTTCCAGACGGAAACGTCCGCGCAGCTCATGGCCGAGAACGTTGCACAAGTGTTCCTCGGCACCCGCATCCAGTGCGCCCAGTGCCACAACCACCCGTTCGACCGGTGGACGATGACCGACTACTACGGGTTCGCCGCGTTCTTCGGGCAGGTCGGGTACAAGGCCGCCCAGGACCCGCGGGAGCTGACGGTGTTCAACGCCGCGACCGGCGACATGCCGCACCCGCTCGACGGCCGGCCGGTCGCCCCGAAGTTCCTCGGCGGCGCGACCCCGGAACTCACGCCCGGCCGCGACTACCGCGCGATCGTCGCGGACTGGTTGACGGGTCGGGACAACGAGTTCTTCGCGCGGAACTTCGCGAACGTCGTGTGGGCGCACTTCTTCCCGAAGGGGATCGTGGACCCGGTGGACGACGTGCGGGTGAGCAACCCGCCGTCCAACCCGGAACTGCTCGCGGCCCTCGGCAAGCGGGCGGTGGAGTACAAGTTCGACGCGGCGAAGTTGGCCCGCGACATCTGCCTGAGCAAGGCGTACCAGCGGTCCACGGCCCGGACGCCGAGCAACCAGTGGGACGAGCGGAACTTCGCCCGCCAGGGCGTCCGCCGGATGCGGGCCGAGGTGCTGCTGGATTGCATCACGAAGGTGACGGAAACGACGGACCGGTTCGCCGGGCTGCCGACCGGCGGCCGGGCGGTGGAGATTCCCGACGGCCGGACGCCGAACTACTTCCTCACGACGTTCGGCCGCTCGACGCGGGCGACGGCCTGCACGTGCGAGGTGAAGACCTCGCCGACGCTCTCGCAGGCGCTGCACCTACTCAACGGCGACACGACCAACGGCAAGATCGCCGACGGCAAGGTGGTGGAGAAGCTGCTGGCCGCGGGGGCGGACCCGGCGGCGGTGGCGGACGAGCTGTACGTCCGCTGTCTGGGCCGCAAGCCGACGGCGGCGGAGGCGGAGCGGATCGGCTCGAAGCTGGCCGCGAGCGACGACCCCAAGCGAGCGCTGGAGGATTTGTTCTGGGCGTTGCTGAACACGAACGAGTTCATCTTCAACCGGTGACGTTCGTTCTTAGCCGCGGAGCGGCGGCGGTTGTTAGCCAGGGGCGCAAGCCCCTGGTCGGAGTGTATGGCGACAAGCCCCGGAGGGGCGAAAGAACCTGCCGCCCCTCCGGGGCTTGTCGCGTCGGGTGGCGGGTTCCAGGGGTTGCCACCCCTGGCTAACAACTGCCGCCGCTCCTCGGCTGAAATCCGCCGGCGCGGGCGAGTAGACACGAGAGCGAAATCGAGATTCGTCCCCAAGGGTTTCACCCCATGCCTGTTCGAGCGGTCGTATTGTTCCTCCTCGCCCTCCCCGCCGCCCGCGGCGCGGGGCCGGTCACGTTCGAGACGGACGTGAAGCCGGTCCTCCGCAAGCACTGCCTGACGTGCCACAACGCCGAACGGCCGCGGGGCGAGCTGGACCTGTCCACGCGGGCCGCCGTCCTCGCCGGCGGCACGTCCGGCAAGGCCGTCGTCGCCGGGAAGCCGGACGAGAGCACCGTCTACACGCTCGCGGCGCACCTCGACACGCCGAAGATGCCGCCGAACAAGCCGAAGATGCCGGAGAAGGACCTCGACATCATCAAGAAGTGGATCGAGGGCGGCCTTGTCGAGAAGGCGACCGGCGACGCCCCGGCGAAGCCCGCGGCCGGCGGGAAGGCCGCGGTCCTGCCGCTCGCGCGGCCGACGGCCGTGACGGCGCTCGCCGTCAACCCGGCCGGCACGCTCGTCGCGCTGCCGGGGAACAAGCAGGTCCTCCTGTTCGACCGCGCGACGCAGAAGTTCGTCGCCGCGCTGCCGTTCCCGGAAGGCGAAGTCCACGCCCTCCGCTTCTCCACCGACGGCACGCTGCTCCTCGCCGGCGGCGGGGTCGGCGGGCAGGCCGGCCTCGTCGTCGCGTTCGACCCGCTCACCGGCAAGCGGGCCTTCGCCGTCGGCGACGAGGGGGACGCGGTGCTGGCGTGCGACCTGTCGCCGGACAAAACGAAGGTCGCCCTCGGCGGGCCGACGCGGGCCGTGAAGGTGTTCGCGACCGACGGCAAACTCCTCCACACGTTTCGCAAGCCGACCGACTGGGTGACGGCGGTGCGGTTCAGCCCGGACGGGCTGCTCGTCGCCGCCGGCGACCGATTCGGCACGCTGTTCGTCTGGGAAACCGATTCGGGGAAGGAGTACGCCACGCTCCGCGGCCACACGAAGGGGGTGACCGGCCTCGCGTGGCGGCCGGACGGGAACGCCGTCGCGACGACCTCCGACGACGGCACGGTTCGCGTCTGGGACGCGCACACGCTCGCCGAGCTGCGGCACTGGCCGGCCCACGTCGGCGGCTCCCTCGCCCTCGACTGGCACGGCTCCGGCCGCCTCGCGACCGCAGGCCGAGACAATCGCGCGATCGTCTGGGACGCCGACGGCAAGAAGCTCGCCGAATTCGGCCCGGCCGCGGACCACGTCCTCAAAGTCGCGTTCACGCCGGACGGTGTCGTCACCGGCGACTGGGCCGGCGACGTGAAGGCGTGGCGGACCGGGGCGAAGGACGCTGCCCCGATCGTGCGGCCGACGAAGCCGAAGGCGGCGGTCGCCGTGGTGCTGCCGCCGAAGCCGGCGACGCTCGTGGCGACGACGGCGGTTCCCGCGGCCGACGACCTGACCGCGGCGAAGCGGGCGCTGGCGCGGAAGGCCGCCGCGTCCGCGCTCGATCAGTTGAAACTGGCCCTGTCGCTCGACCCGGACAACGCGCCGCTCGCGAAGGCCGTGACCGAGGCGGAAGCCGCCGTTCGCACGCTCACCCCGGAGGGCGGCCGATGACCCGCTTCACCGTCCTTCTCCTCTCGCTGTTCGCCGTCGCCGCCGACTGGCCGACGTGGCGCGGGCCGACCGCCGACGGCAACGTGACCGACCCGGCCGTGCCGACGGAATGGTCCGCCACGAAGAACGTCGCGTGGAAGGTCCCCGTGCCGGGCGTCGGGCACTCGTCCCCGGTCGTCGCCGGCGGCCGCGTGTTCCTGACGAGTTGCGTCGGGACGGACCGGTGCGTCCTCGCGTTCGACGCCGCCACCGGCAAACCGGTCTGGACGGCGAAGGCGGCGACGGCCGCCGTGGAGAAGATGCACAAGAACAACACGCCGGCGAGCGCCACCCCGGTGACGGACGGCAAGCACGTCTGGGCCGCGTTCCTCACCGCGACGGCGATCGCCGTCGCGTGCCTCGACGCCGACGGCCGGCCGGCGTGGACGAAGTCGTTCTCCGGGTTCGCGTCGCCGCACGGGTTCTGCGGGTCGCCGATCCTGCACGGCGAGAAGCTCATCGTCAACGGCGACTCGGACGGCGACGCCTTCCTCGCGGCCCTCGACAAGAAAACCGGCGACATCATCTGGAAGATGGCCCGGCCGAACCGCACCCGGTCGTTCAGCGTGCCGGTCGTCGTCACCCACGCCGGCCGGCAGCAGCTCGTCCTCGCCGGGAGCAAGTCGGTCGCGGCCTACGACCCGGAAACCGGCGACCGCATCTGGGTCGCCGACAGCGCGACGGACAAGTTCGTGGCCACCGCCGTGTACGCGGACGGCCACGTGATCGCGACCGGGACCAGCCCCGTCTCGACGCTCGCCGCCATCCGGCCGGACGGGACGGGGAACGTCACGAAGTCGCACGTCGCGTGGTCCGCGGCCCGCGGCGCGGCCTACGTGCCGTCCCCGGTCGCCGTCGGCAAGCACGTCTTCGTCCAGGCGGACGACGGGCAGGCCACGTTCCTCGAAGCCCGCACCGGCAAGGTCGCCTGGGCCGAACGCCTCGGCCGGTTGCACCACGCCTCGCCGCTGCTCGTCAACGACCTCGTCTACAGTCTCGCGGCGGACGGGACGATGTTCGTCGTCCGCCCGCAGCCCGCGTTCGAGGTCGTGGCGAAGAACGCCCTCGGCGAGCCGTGCCACGCCACCCCGGCCGTCGCCGCCGGGCGGCTGTACCTGCGGTCCGCGACACACCTGTGGTGCGTGGCCGACAAACCCTGACGGAACATTAACGGCGCGCACACCGGTTCTACACGGGTGCGGCCTACCACAACACCGACGCACGCGGCTTCATTCGTTCGCCCACACTGTTTTTGTCCCGAGGTGCCGACATGTTCGCGAAGCAGAAACGCCCTGGGTTCACGCTCATCGAGCTGCTGGTGGTGATCGCGATCATCGCGATCCTCATCGGCCTGCTCCTCCCGGCCGTCCAGAAGGTCCGCGAGTCCGCGGCCCGGATGAAGTGCCAGAACAACCTGAAGCAACTGGCACTCGCCTGCCACAACCTGGAGAGCACGACCGGCAGCTTCCCGCCCGGCGTGCCGCACTTCGGCGAGCAGCTGACCATCGACCCGAACAACATCAACGCCGGCGGCGCGACGTTCGTGCCGTACTTCCTCATCACCGGCAGCCAGGGCGGCGGCCTCGTCAGCCAGACCCGGTGCTACGGCCCGTCGTGGTCGATGCACGTCAACTCGTACATGGAAGAGATCACCCTCGACGCGCGGGTGACCGCCGGCGTCGCGTCCGCGTCCGGCGACCTGGACGAGTCCGCCCCGTGGGACAACCTCGACGGCCTGCCGTGGCGGCGGCCGGACATCGACACGCAGACGTACACCCGCAAGTTCATGTCCTGCCCGAGCGCCGAGCAGTCGGACGTGATGTACTCCGACCTGAGCATCGAGAACAACCTGAAGGGGAACTACGTCGCGTGCTTCGGCGGCGGCACGATGCGGGACGCCACCCCGCGGGGCAACACCCGGCTGGCCGGCATCTTCGGCGTCGTCACGAACGTCAAGAAGTACCCCTACGGCGAGCGGATGGGCGTGGGCAAGGGGACGAAGATCGTGCAGATCACCGACGGCGCGTCGAACACGGTCATGATGAGCGAGCTGCTCGCCAACCACCAGCCGGACGGCCGCACGTCGAGCAGCCACCCGGCCGGGATGAACCGGGACGTGCGGGGGTCGATCCTCTGCCCGATGATGGGCGGGAACACGTTCAGCGGGCTGTTCCCGCCGAACTCGAAGGGGACCGACATCACGTCCGGCTGCCCGGCGACCGGCGACCCGGCGGCGAAGCCGAACACCGACCCGATGTTCTGCACGCAGGACCGGAACATCGACACCACGACCGGCGGCCAGTGGGCCGTGTCCGCCCGCAGCCGGCACACCGGCGGGGTGAACGCCGCCCTCGGCGACGGGAGCGTCCGGTTCTTCCGCGACAGCATCCCGCAGGCCGTCTGGAGCGCGCTCTGCACGAAGACCGGCGGCGAGGCCGTCGTCGATAACTGACACCCCGGTGTCACGTCGATTGTTTTTCCCTCCCCCCTTGGGGGGGAGGGTAGGGAGGGGGGTTAGCTCCCTTCCCCCGACGCGATCGTCTACGGGACGGGAAGGCCACCCCCTCCCTACCCCCCCCCTTGGGTGGAGGGAACAAGACAAGACCCCGGAGCCAACCCCAGGCCGCCAGCCCGCCCGACGTGTGGCGGGCTTCCTTCTTTTAACCGAGGGCACGACCGTGACGCCGATCCACCGGGTTTTCGTGGCCGCCGTCCTGCTCGCCGCCGCCGGGTGCGGGTCCGACTCGCCCGGCAAGGCGCTCGACGTGGGCGGGCCGGACGCCACCGCCATCGCCACCGTCGTCGAGGACCTGAACGACGCGGTCGGGTCGAACAAGAAGCTCGACCCGCTGTTCGTGAAGGGGAGCCGGCCGACCGACACGAAGAAGATGGCGAAGTGCAGCTACTACATCGCCGGGAAGCCGGCCGTCAGCGGGTCGTCCGCGACGTGCAAGGTCCGGATCGACGACGCCGGCGGGAAGACGCTCGGCGAGCCGGAGTGGGCGTTCGAGAAGGACGGTGACAAGTGGAAGGTGAAGGCCGCCCCGCTGCCGTGACCCGGCCGGCCGGGTGGCTCGTCTCCCCGGCCGTCGATCTCTTCTTCGTCGCCAACCTGGGCTGGCTGCTCCTCTTGCTGCCCGGCGTGACCACCGCCACGGACACGGCCGTCACGTTCTGGCAGGTCTACTTCGTCACGCTGCCGCACCGGTGGCTCACGCTCGTCCTCGTCGCGCTCGACCCGGACCGCCGCGGCGGCCGCACGCCGACCTTGATCGCCGCCGCCGTCGTCGCGCTGGTGCTCGTGGCCGGCGTCTACCTCGGCACGGGCGCGCTGACGTGCCTGGCCGTCGTCGATTTCGTCTGGAACGCCTGGCACTTCGGGGCGCAGCACGCCGGCGTCCTCCGCATGTACGGGCTGAAGGCCGGGGCCGCGCCGAGTCTCGTCGAACGCTGGGGCGTGCGGCTGTTCGTCGCGTACACGCTCCTCCGCACCGCCAGCTGGACGACCGGCTGGACGCTCGGCGATTCGTCCCTCGAACAGGCCCGACTCGTCGCCGACCTCGCGGCGCTGGCGCTGCCCGTCGCCGTGCTGGTCGCGAGCCTCGCGAACGGGACGATGACCGCCGGCCGGGCCGCGTACCTGTTCAGCGTCACCGCCCTTTACGCCGGGCTGCTCGTCGCGCTGATGACGGACGCCGGGTCGTTCGTCCTGCCGCTCATGACCGCGTCGGCCGTGTTCCACGCGGCCGAGTACCTCGCGATCGTCTCCCTCTACGCCCTCCGCCGGCGGACCGTCGGCTCGGCCGGGCCGTTCCGGTCGCTCGGGGCGGTGTGGCCGACGTTCCTCATGCTCTACGTCGTCGGCCTCGGCGCGCTGGGCTTCGTGCTGGAGGGGGCGGGGCCGAAGTGGGCCGAACTCTGGCTGGCGGTGAACGTGTGGGCGGCGCTCGTCCACTACGCCTTCGACGGCATGATCTGGAAGCTGCGGGCCGCCCCGACCGCGCACGCGATGGGGGCGACCGCATGAACCACGCGGCCGCGATCCTGTTCGCCGTCGCCGCCCCGGCCGCGGCGTGGCACGTCCTCGCCGGCGGCGACCGGCTCACCGCCGCCCCGTTCGGGTGGCCGCGGCTGCTCGTCGCGCACCTCGCCGCCGCGGTCCCGCTCGCCGTCTGCCTCGCCGCCCGGATCGGGCCGCGCGGCGGGCCGTGGGCCCGCGCCGCCGTCGCGGCCGGCGTCACCCTCGGGACCGCGGCCGCGCTGCCGTTCGTCGCCGACTTCCTGACGGCCGCGGAGGTCGGCTTCACCGGCCGCGCGATCGTCCGCACGCTGCTCGCCGCCCTCGCCGCGACGGCGTGGGTCGCCGTCGTGCCCGTGCCCGCCGCCCGGCTGCCGTGGGTCGCTGCCGTCGCGTTCGCCGTCGTCCCGCCACTGGCCTACGCCCACCGCCTCGCCGAGACGCGGGCCGCCGATTTCGACACGTTCGCGAAGACCGGCCGGCTCGTCCGGGCGCTCGCCGCGCTCGACGGCCTCGCCGACCTCGGGTCGGACAAGCGGTTCGCCGGGAAGTCGGTCCGCGAGTTGATCCCGTTGTTGAAGAAGGACGTGGACAAGCTGGCCGCCCGCGCCGCCGGCCCGCTGCCGCCGACGGAGGAGGGGAAGGTCGGCCGGGCGATGTTACTGGTCGCGCTGAACCGCCCGGCGGAGGCGGAGGACGTTTTGAAGGAGATCGCGTCGCCGCCGCCGGCCGCGCTGATGGTGCGAGCGGCCGTCGCCCGCGAGCGGGGCCGGTGGGCCGACCTGGAGGCCGCGTGCCGATCCGTGACGGACCGGACCGACGTGCCGCCGGAGGTGCTCCAGGATGCGTTCGACGGCCTCGGCGAGGCGCACCGGAACCTCGGTCGGGCGGCCGACGCGGCGGCCGCCTACCGCGCCGCCGCCGACCGGTTGCCGCACCGGGCCGGGTACTACGAACTTCAGCTCGGCCTCCTCGCCGCGGACCGCGGCCGGCCGCACGACGCGCTGGCGCACTTCGCCGAAGCCCTCCGCCTCGACCCAACGCTGGAACCGACGGTCGCCCCGCACCGGCGGCGGGTGAGTACGAACTCGCCGAGTTGCCTGGGCGGGTGGTAGTGAGATCAATTTCGAGACGAACTGTCTGCTAATTTTGCAAGTTGTGAGAAGGATCGGGTTTTTTCCGTTAACTCTGCTTGCACACGTCTTCGCCACTGATTAAATTTTCACCCGCCCCCTTACTCTCCTTTTTATCCCCAGGTATTTTCATGTCCCGCCGCAACCGCTCCCCACGGTCGAAAATCTGGAAACTGGAACAGCTCGAAGGCCGCGAAGTGCCGGCCCTGACGTTGTCCGTCCTCCCGCCGGCCGTGAGCGAGGCGGCCGGGGCCAACGCCGCCCTCGGCACGGTGACACGGGACGGCGACCTGACGCAACCCTTGACCGTGACGCTGAGCAGTTCCGACGCGACCGAGGCGACGGTCCCGGCGAGCGTGACGATCCCGGCGAACCAGACGAAGGTGACGTTCGCGATTTCCGCCGTGGACGACCTGCTGGCCGACGGGCCGCAGCCGGTGACGATCACGGCGGCCGCGACCCCGGCCGGCGGCGGGCCGGTGCAGTTCGACCCGACGTTCGGCACCGGCGGGCTGGCCGACACGTCCCTCCAGTCGATCCTCCAGTTCCCGCACGCGGCCATCGCCCGGCTGCCGAACGGCCAAATCCTGGCGGCGAGCGAGGAGACGGGGACGAGCTGGCAAATCACCCGGCTGAACGCCGACGGGACGATTGACACCACGTTCGGCACGAACGGCGTCGTCTCGACGACGATCTTCTCGGCCCGGTCCACGAACCCGGTCCCGCACGTCATCGCGCTGCAGCCGGACGGCAAGTTCCTCGTCGGCGGGAACCTCGCCGCCGGGACGGGGCAGGCGATTCTCGGCCGGTACAACCCGGACGGGTCGCTCGACGGGAGTTACGGGTTAATCGCGACCGACGCCCTCAGTTCCCTGACGGCGTGGGTGACGGACATCGCCGTCCGGCCGGACGGCCGCGTCCTGCTCGGGTTGCAGGAGAACGGGTCGGTCCTCGGCCGCGTCGCCCAACTGACGACGACCGGGGCCTTGGATTCGAGCTTCGGGACCGGCGGCATCGCGACGCTCAACGCCACGTTCAACCTCGGGACCGGGGCCGAGCAGGTGGAGCTGCTCGAGGACGGGACGTTCCTCGCCGCCGGCGCGTTCCAGGCCAACGCGAAGGTGGCGCGGGTGGCGGCCAACGGCCGGAGCCTCGTCACGGCGTTCGGCACGAACGGGATCGCGGCGCTGAACTTCGGCGGCGGGTTCGTCGGCCTGACGGAACTGCTGCGGGACAGCCAGGGCCGGATCGTCTACGCCGGCGGGCACTCGGCCGGCGGGGCGGCCCAGTCGAACTTCGCGGTCGGCCGGCTGACGCCGGCCGGCCAGCCGGACGCGGCGTTCGCCGGGGACGGCACGGCGATCATGACGCTCCCGGACGGCGGGAACGAGACGGCCACCGGCGTGGTGCTGACGCCGGACGACAAGGTCGTCCTCGGCGGGGTGAGCATCGTCGGCGGCGTGTTCGACTCGGCCCTCGCGCGGTTCAACGCCGACGGCACGCAGGACGGCACGTTCGACGGCGACGGGTTCTTCCGCCAGTCGCTCGTCAACACGTTCTCCGCCGACATCATCTACGACCTCGCCCTGCAGCCGGACGGCAAGCTGCTCGCGCTGACCGGGTGGGCCACCGACGTGCGGGTCGCGCGGTTCGCCGCCGGGTCGAAGGTCGAGTCGGCGACCGCGCTCCTCGGCGTGCTGGACGACGAGCCGGCCGCGCAGTCGCTCGACTTCGCGACGCCGGAGGACACGTCCCTCGTCGCGGCGCTGGCCGCGACCGACCTCGACAACGACCCGCTGACCTACGCCGTGGTCACGCCGCCGGCGAACGGCGTGGTCGTCATCACCGACCCGGCGACCGGGGCGTTCACGTACCGGCCGAACCCGAACTTCGCCGGCAAGGACTCGTTCACGTACAAGGTCAACGACGGCGGCGGGGACAGCAACGTCGCCACCGTTACGATCGGCGTGACCGCCGTCAACGACGCCCCGACGGCCGCCCTGTTCCAGTTCGGCACGCCGGAGGACACGCCGCTCGTCAACTTCCTGAAGGGGGCGGACGTGGACGGCGACCCGATCACGTACTCGGTCGTCGCCCCGCCGGCGAACGGGACGGTCACGATCACGAACGCCGCCACCGGGGCGTTCACGTACACCCCGACCGCGAACTTCACCGGGACGGTCAGCTTCACGTACAAGGTCAACGACGGGCAGCTCGACAGCAACGTCGCCACCATCTTCGTGACCGTGAGCGCCGTCAACGACGCCCCGACCGCGGCGGACGACGGCTACGCCGTCAACGAGGACGCGATCCTCACGATCACCGCCCCCGGCGTCCTCGGCAACGACACGGACGTGGAGAACAACCCGCTCACGGCCGTCCTGGTGACGGCCCCGACGAACGGCACGCTGACGCTCAACGCGAACGGGTCGTTCACGTACCGCCCGCGGTTCAACTTCAACGGCACGGACTCGTTCACGTACCAGGCGAAGGAGGCGCTCGTCGGCGCGCCCGGCCTGCTGAGCAACGTCGCGACCGTGACGATCACGGTGAACGCCGTCAACGACCCGCCGTTCCCGACGCCGATCGTCACGGAGGTGACGACGGCCGAGGACACGCCGCTGTCCGGGCAGCTGGCCGCCCGCGACCCGGAGAACGACGCCTTCACGTTCGCGCTCGACATCGCCCCGCCGAACGGGACCGTCGCGGTCAACCCGGACGGGACGTGGACGTACACGCCGAACGCGAACTTCTTCGGCACGGACCAATTCGTGTTCCGGGTGACCGACACGCTCGGGGCGTCGAGCCAGGGGGGCGTCGTAATCACCGTGACGCCGGCGAACGACGCCCCGACCGCGGCGAACGACGCCTTCGCCGTGGACGAGGACGGGACGCTGTCCCTGACCGTGGCCCCGGTGACGCGGCTGCGGATGGTCAGCGAGCCGGGCGACTTCATCGGCCAGGGGCTGACCTACGACTTCGACCCGACGACCGCCCTGTTCCAGGCGCGGCCGAACTTCGACAACGGCGTCTCGCTGTCCGTGGACCCGCCCGCCCCCGGGAGCTTCTGGTTCCTCGACTTCGCGGCCCCGAACGAGGCCCTGCTGACGCCGGGGACGTACCTGGACGCGATGCGGTTCCCGTTCCAGGCCCCCGGCAAGCCGGGCCTCAGCGTGTCCGGCGACGGCCGCGGGTCGAACACGCTCACCGGCCGGTTCGTCGTCTACGACGTGACGCGGAGCGCCGACGGCACGCAAATCCTCAGCTTCGCCGCCGCGTTCGTGCAGAACAGCGAGGGGAACCCGCCGGCGCTCGTCGGGTGGTCGATGTTCAACACGACGTTCGGCGCGGGCGGCGGCGTGCTGGCCAACGACACGGACGTGGAGGGCGACCTGCTCCTCGGCGCGACGCTCGTGACCGGCCCGACGAACGGGACGCTCGCGTTCCGGGGCGACGGCACGTTCGATTACACGCCGAACCCGAACTTCAACGGCACGGACACGTTCACGTACCGGACGAACGACGGCCGGGCCGACAGCAACGTCGCGACCGTGACGATCACCGTGCGGTCCGTGAACGACGCGCCGACCGCGACGGAGCTGGCCCTCGGGACGCCGGAGGACACGCCCGTCGCCGTGCCGCTCGCCGGGGCGGACGTGGACGGCGACCCGCTGACGTTCGCGGTCGTCACGCCGCCGAGCTTCGGCACGGTGACGTTCGGCCCGACCGGGGCCGCGACCTACACGCCGAACGCGAACTTCAACGGGTCCGACTCGTTCGCGTACACCGCCTCGGACGGCACGGTCGCGTCCGCCCCGGCGACGGTGCGGATCGACGTGGCCGCGGTCAACGACGCGCCGACGGCCGGCGGGGATTCCTACGCGACGAACGAGGACACGCCGCTGACGGCCGCGGCCCCCGGCGTCCTCGGCAACGACGCGGACGTGGACGGCGACGCCCTCGCGGCCGCGGTGCTGGCCGGCCCCGCGAACGGCACGCTCGCACTCGCGGCCGACGGCTCGTTCGCCTACACGCCGAACGCGAACTTCAACGGGACCGACGGCTTCACGTACACCGTCGGCGACGGGAAGGGCGGGTCCGCGGTCGGGGCCGTCACGATCCGGGTGAACGCGGTGAACGACGCCCCGACCGCCCTGGACGCGGCCGCGAGCACGGACGAGGACACGCCGTTCGACGGCACGCTCCTCGGCGTGGACGTGGACGGCGACGCGCTGCAATACGCCCTCGTCGGCGGCCCGGCGAAGGGCGCGCTCATGCTGAACGCGGACGGCACGTACCGGTACACGCCGGGGCCGAACTTTAACGGCACCGACAGCTTCACGTTCCGGGCGAACGACGGCGCGGCCGACTCGAACGTCGGGACGGTGACGATCACCGTGCGGGCGGTGAACGACCTGCCGGTCGCGGCCGCGCTCGACCTCTCGACCGACGAGGACACGGCCGTGGGCGGGACGATGACCGCGGTGGACGTTGACGGGGACCCGCTGACCTACGCCGTCGTCACGCCGCCGGCGAAGGGGAACCTGGCGTTCGACCCGGCGACCGGGGCGTTCACGTACACGCCGAACGCGAACTACAACGGGGCCGACTCGTTCACGTTCCGGGCCAACGACGGCACGGCGAACGGGCCGACGGCGGCCGTGAGCCTCACCGTCCGGCCGGTGGCCGACGCCCCGGTCGTGACGCCGGCGACGTTCACCATCCCGGAGACCGCGGCCAACGGCTCGGCCGTCGGCACGGTCGTCGCGACGGACGCGGACGGCGGCGGGCTGACGCTCGCCATCGTCGGCGGCAACGCCGGCGGGGCGTTCGCCGTCACTAACGCCGGCGCGATCACCGTCGCGAACGCGGCGGCCCTCGACTTCGAGACGCAGCCGGTGTTCACCCTGACGGTGCGGGCGACCGACCCGACCGGGCTGACCGGCGAGGCCGTCGTGACGGTCCGGCTGACGGACGTGAACGAGAACGCGCGGGTGACGATCGACATCGAGCCGGAGGACCGCCGGAACCGGATCAACCTGCGGTCCGGCGAGGCGATCAGCGTCGCGATTTTCTCGACGGCCGACTTCGACGCCCGGACGGTGGACGTGGCCAGCCTGCGGTTCGGCCGCACGGGCCAGGAAAACTCGCTCCTCCGCGACCGCCACGGCCGGATCAAGTTCGACCTCAAGGACGTGAACGGGGACGGCCGGCTGGACCTGGTGGTGCGGTTCGAGGCGGACATGACCGGGTTCCGGGTCGGCGACACCCGCGGCTACCTGACCGGCCGGCTGACCGACGGCACGGCCTTCTCGGCGGACGACGCCGTGTCCGTCACCCGCGACCGCGGTTGAGGCGACGACCGGCGGTGCCAGGACGGCCCCGAGGTCGCCAACGTCGCCAACCCGTGACCCGCGGGTTGGCGATGTCGTTTCCCGCGACGCTCGCGCGGACCAGCTCCGGCGCGGCGTGGGGATTTTTTTCCATTTCTTTGGCGGGTCGCGCCGCCGAACTCGACTCCTCCGAACGTGCCCGCCCGCGGGGTCGTCGATCTTTGGAGTCCGCGATGAGCCGTTCATTCAAACCCTTGTCGTTCCGCCCGCGGTGCGAGCAATTTGAAACCCGCGACGTGCCGGCCGCGTTCCCGATCCCCGCGGGGGCGGCGGCCATCAGCCCGGACGACGGCGGCATCCCGCGGGTCAAGATCGTGGACGCGACCACCGGTGACGACATCGGCGAGATCGAAGCCTACGAGGCCGCGTTCCGCGGCGGCGTCCACACCACCCTCGGCGACGTGACCGGCGACGGCGTGCGGGACGTGATCCTGTCTCCCGGCCGCGGCGGCGGGCCGCGGATCCGCGTCCTCGACGGCCGGACCGGGACGACGCTCAACGACTTCTTCGTCTACGAGCCGGGGTTCACCGGCGGCATCTACACGGCCGTCGGCGACGTGAACGGCGACGGCCGCGACGACATCATCACCGGGACCGGCAAGGGCGGCGGCCCGCGGGTCCGCGTCCTCGACGGGGCCACCCTCGGCAACACCGTCCTCCGCGACTTCTTCGCCTACGAGGACTCGTTCCGCGGCGGCGTCCTCGTCTCGTCCGGCGACATCGACGGCGACGGCGTGGACGACATCCTCTGCGGGACCGGCAAGGGCGGCGGGCCGCGGGTCCAGGTCTTCTCCGGCGACGACGGGGCGGTCCTGCAAAACCTGTTCGCCTACGAGGACTCGTTCCGCGGCGGCGTGCTGGTCTCGTCCGGGGACGTGGACGGCGACGGCCGGGACGACATCGTGTGCGGGACCGGGCCGGGCGGCGGGCCGGTCGTCCGGGTGCTGAGCGGGGCCGACGGCCGGCAGCTGGCCGCCCTGTTCGCCGACGACCCGGCGTTCCGCGGCGGCGTCCGGGTGGACTGCCTGGACGTGGACGACGACGGCCGGGACGAGCTGCTCGCGTACCTGCGGCACGGCAACGACGACGGGTTCCGCGCGTTCGACGACGACGGCCGGTTCCTGTTCGGCGTCAGCCGGGTGGTGGACGACGACCCGTCGCCGGGCGACACGCTCGCCGACGACGGCCGCGTCATCCCCGGCGTCGTGTCCTACGTCGAGGGCCGGCTCGTGTCCGCGGACGCGGCCGCCGGCACGGCCACGATCGCCCTCCGGGACGGCACGACCGTCACCGTGCAGGCCGGGCCGGGGACCGAGATCAAGCGGGACAAGGTGGAAGTACCCCTGACCGCGTTCCAACCCGGCGACAAGGTCGAGGCACTGGTCGGGGCCGACGGCATCGCGTGGGAGATCGAGGCGAAGTCCCCGGCGTTCCTGAACGGCGACGGCGACTCGGACGATGATGACGAGGACGAGGACGACGATTCCGGCGGCGGCAGCGGCAGCGGCAGCAGCGGGGACGACGATGATGACGAAGATGACGACTAACACCAGGGCCGGGCGCGGCCAGGGCGAAACGACGTCGGCGAGTTTCGTCGTCGGCAATCGCGGCGGGGTGAAGGCGGGGGCGGGCGGGCGCGTCATTGTCAACGCGGCCGGCTCGACCCCGACTTCCCCGCCGTCGATTCCGTTCCCGCCGGCCGCCACCGGGTTCTCGCCCGACGGCCGCGTCGTCGGGGCCGTCACCGGCGTGGACCCGGCCGCCGCGACGGTCACCGTCCGCACCCGGTCCGGGGCGGCCGTCGTCGTCCGGACGGACGCCGCCACCGGCATCGCGTTCCCGGACGAGGGGGCCGCCGCGACCCTCGACGACCTGCTCGTCGGCGACATCCTCGTCGTGACCGCCGAGCCGGACGGGGTCGCCCGGCGGATCGCGGTCGAACGGGTCTAACCCGGTGGCCGCGGGTGTTTGTGTCTTGTTCCCTCCCCCCTTGGGGGGGAGGGTTAGGGAGGGGGTGAGCTTCCCACCGCGGATGCGATCCTCACATCGGGAGGAAGGCTTACCCCCTCCCTAACCCTCCCCCCCAAGGGGGGAGGGAATAAGACAACGAACCCCGTCCCCGTGGGGTACGATGGACCGTGGCGTCGCGGACCGTTCCCCCCGCGGGTGTGTCGAATGTCGAACCCCCCAGCCCCCTCGGACCAGTCCCTGCTCGCCCGCGTGCAAGACGGCAGCCAGGGGGCCGCCGGCGAGTTGTACCGCCGGTACGCGCAGCGGCTGCTGGCCCTGACGCGGGCGAAGGCCGGCCCGGACCTGCAGGCCCGCGAGGACGCCGAGGACATCGTCCAGTCGGTGTTCGGCAGCTTCTTCCGCGGGGCGAAGCGGGGCCTGTACGCCGCCCCGGACGGGGAGGAGCTCTGGGGCCTGTTCCTGGTCATCGCGCTCAACAAGATTCGCGCGAAGGGCGTCCACCACCGGGCGGCGAAGCGGGACGTGCGGCGGACGGTCAACGAGGCGGCGCTCGAGACCGGTTCCGGGACCGTGTTCCAGCCGCCGGCCGACGACGCGGCGGCGTACCACTTCCTGCGGCTGGTGGTGGACGAGGTGCTCGCCGGGCTGCCGGAGCCGCACCGGGCCGTTGTGCGGCTGCGGGTCGAAGGGCACGAGGTCGCGGAGATCGCCGCGGCCACCGGCCGGGCGAAGCGGACGGTCGAGCGGGTGCTGCAAGAGTTCCGCACCCGGATGGGCGGCCTGTTGGGGGCGGGCGATGAACCCGGCGACGGTCCTGCTACCGGACGATGAACTCGACCGCCGGGTCGCGGCCTACGAGGCCGCGTGGGCGGTCGCCCCGGCCGACCTCGCCCGGTTCCTGCCGGACCGGGCCGACCCGCACTTCCCGCAAGTCCTCGCCGAACTCGTCCGCGTCGATCTCGAACTCCGCAGCGGCCGCGGCGAATCCCCGCGGCTCGATTCCTACCGCGGCCACGCCCCGGAGTTGTTCGCCGACCCGAACTGGGTCCACGACCTGGCGTTCGAGGAGTACCGCCAGCGGCTGGACGGCGGCGAGCCGGTCCGCCCCGCGGAGTACGCCGCCCGGTACGGCATCGACACCGCCGACTGGCCCGCCGCCGCGGACGCCCCCGCCCCCGCCTTCCCGGCCGTCGGCGAGACCGTCGGCCCGTTCCGCCTCCTCCGCGAACTCGGCCGCGGGTCGTTCGGCCGCGTCTTCCTGGCGGAACAAACGGACCTCGCCGGCCGGCGGGTCGCGGTCAAGTTCTCGACGCGGTTCGGCCGGACGGAGCCGGAGACGCTCGCCCGGCTCCAGCACACGCACATCGTCCCGATCTACGCCACGCACCCGCACGGCCGCTCGCAGGTGATCGTGATGCCGTACCTCGGCGGCACGACGCTCGCGGACGTGCTGGCCGCGCTCCGGGCGCAACAGCCGCGGCCGGCGGCCGGCACGGTGCTGGCGGACACCATCGCCGACCGCACCGGGCGGACGAAGCTGCTCGACGACCGGCCGGCCGAGCCGGACCCCGCGCCGCGGCCGAGCGTGCCGCTCGACCAGCTCCGCAAGCTGTCGTACCCGGCGGCGGTGCTGTGGATCGGGTGGAAGCTGGCCGAGGCGCTGGCCCACGCCCACGACCGCGGCGTCCTGCACCGGGACGTGAAGCCGGCGAACGTACTGCTGACCGACGAGGGGCGGCCGATGCTCCTCGACTTCAACCTCGCCGGCGACGCGGCCGGCGGCGGGCCGGACCTCGGCGGCACGCCGGCGTACATGGCCCCGGAGCAACTGGCCGCGATGAAGGCCGGCCGCGGGACCATCGACGGCCGGGCGGACGTGTACTCCCTCGGCCTGGTGCTGACGGAGCTGCTCGTCGGCCGCGTGCCGGGGAAAGACGGCCCGCGGATTCGGGAGCGGAACCCGGCCGTGTCGCCGAGCACGGAGGCCATCCTGCTGAAGTGCCTCGCGGCCGATCCCGCCGCGCGGTACGCCACCGCCCGCGAACTGGCCGACGAGTTGCACCGGCAGTTGACCGACCAGCCGCTGGCGGCGACGCGGGAGCCGTCGGTCCGCGAGCGGTTCGGGAAATGGCGTCGCCGCCACCCGCTGCTCGCGTCCACCGGCAGCGTGGCGGTGGCGGCGGTGGCGGCGGTGCTGGCCCTCGGGTTCGCCGTCGTCGCCCGCCAGCGGCACGTCGAGCGGTTGACCGAGGAGCGGGCCGCGGCCGCGCAGTTCGGCGACTTCCAGCGGGCCGTGCCGGGCGTCCTCGACCGGGTCGCCGCCCACGACGGCCGCGCCGCCGGGGCGCGACTCGACGCGCTGCTGGCGCGGTACGGCGTCCTCGACCGCGCGGACTGGGCCGACCGCCGCGACGTGGCGCGGCTGCCGGCCGACGACCGGCGGGAGTTGATTGACCAGGTCGGGGAGCTGCTGCTGTTGAAGGCCCGCCGCGAGTCGGACCCGGCGTGGGCCGACCGCGCGGAGGCGGCGTACCGGCGGAACGGCGACGTGCCGCGGGCCGTGTGGGAGGACCGGTACAACATCGCGACGAAGCTCGGCCGCGACGCCCGCGCGTTCCACGACCGCGCGAAGGCCGCCCCGGCCCGCGGCCGAGACTGGTACCTGTCCGGACTGGCGGCGCACGCCGAGTACCAGTTCGAGGAGGCCGCGGCCGCGTTCGAGAAGGCGGTCGCGGCCGACCCGCGGCACTACTGGTCGTGGCTGTTCCTCGGCGACGTTCGGACGAAGCTCGGCCGGGACGACGCGGCCGAGGCGTGCTTCACCGCCTGTATCGCCCTGCGGCCGGACCTGGCGGCGGGCCACTTCAACCGCGGGCTGTGCCGCCACCGCCGGCGGCAGTTCGACGCGGCGGTCCGCGACCTCACGGCGGCGCTCGACCGCGAGTTCGACCCGGCGCGGGCGCGAATCGTCCGCGGGATCGCGTACCAGGACTGGGGGAAGTGGGCCGAGGCGGAGGCCGACTTCACCGCCGCGGTCGCGGCCGGGACGGAGGAAACGCGGGTCTACTTCCGCCGGGCCGACGTGCGGGCCGCGCGGGGCGACGCCGCCGGCGCGGCCGCGGACCGGGCCGAGGGGCTGCGGCGGCAACCGGCCGACGCGGTCAGTTGGGTCACCCGCGGGCTGGCGCGGGCCGCCGCCGGCGACTTCCCCGGCGCGGTGGCCGACTACGACGCGGCGCTGAAGCTCGACCCGCGGTCCTACGACGCCCACATGAACAAGGCGAACGTGCTCGACGAGAAGCTGCACCGCGAGGCGGACGCGATCCGCGTCCTCGGCGAACTGCTCCGGCACAACCCCGCCGCGGCGACCGCCCGCGCCGGCCGGGCCGTGCTGCTGGCGCGAACGGGCGACCGCGCCGCCGCCGTCGCGGACGCCGAGTACCTCCTCGCCCGCAACCCGGACCCGCTGACCCGCTACCAACTGGCCGGCGCGTACGCCCAAACCGCGAAGCTACACGCCGAGGACGTTCGGCCGGCGCTCGCACTTCTCCGCTCGGCGCTCAACGACGGGTTCGGGCTGGAGTTCGTGGATTCCGACCCGGACCTCGCCCCGCTCCGCGGCCGGGCGGATTTCCGGAAGGTCGTCGAAGCGGCGCGGACGCTTCGCCCGTCGAAAGAGTAACCCTCGAGACCCGGACCCGTGACGCGAACCCGCCTCCTTGCCGTCGAACTCGACCGCCGCGACTGCCCCGCGGTGTTCGGCAACCCGTGGCTCGACCCGAACATCACGCTCTCGTTCGTCCCGGACGGCACGCCGGTGAACGGCCTGCCGAGCCAATTCGATGCCGCGCTCGCGACCGTCCCGGCCCGGCGGCTCGAAGTCCTCCGCGCGTTCCAGGCGTGGGTGGCCGTCGCGAGCGTGAACGTCGGCGTCGTGCCGGACGGCGGGCAGCCGGTCGGCGCGGCCGGCACGGCGTTCAACGACCCGCGGTTCGGCGACGTGCGGGTGTCGGCCGTGCCGCTGCCGGCGGACAACGTCGCCCTCGCCCTGCCGTTCGACCTCACCGCCGGGACGCGGGCCGGGGACGTGATGTTCAACAGCGACCTCCCGTTCCGGGCCGGGACGCCGGGCGGGTTCGACCTGTTCTCCGTCGCGCTGCACGAGGCCGGGCACGTCTTCGGCGTGCCGCCGAGCGCCGACCCGGCGTCGGCGATGTTCCAGGTCGCCGACCGCGTCCGCACCGGGCTGGCCGCGGCCGACGTGCAGGCCGTCCAACAACTCTACGGCCCGCGGCAGCCGGACCGGTACGAGGGGCCGGCCGGGAACGAGACGGTCGAGACGGCCGCCCGCCTCCAGTCGTCCGGCGACGACGACGACGAGGCCGCGATCACCACCGCCCGCGGCGACCTGACGACGGCCGCCGACGCGGACGTGTACGAGTTCGCGGCGGACGACGACGCCGCGCTGGTCGTCACGTTCCGCACCGCCGGCGTCAGCCTCCTGGTCGCGGCCGTAGAAATCCTGGACGAGGCCGGGCAGGTTCTCGCGGCCGGGGCGGGGGCGGACCCCGGCTCCGGCGACGTGGCGTTCCGGCTCACGAATCTCGACGACGACGCGCGGTACTTCCTCCGCGTGCGGGCGGCCGGCCCGACGTTCGCCGTCGGCGGGTACGAGGTGGAGCTGCGGACCGAGGGCGACGACGACGACGGCCTGGACGACTCGGAAGTCGGCGGGGACGACTCGCCGGAAACGTCCGGGTCGCCGGGCCGGCTGCCGAACCTCGGCGGGCCGCGGCAGAACTTCTTCGTCGCGTCGAGCCTCAGCACGGCGGCGGACGTGGACTTCTACCGCGTCCGCGCCGCCGGCCAGTCCGGCACGAGCGCCGGGCCGCTGACCGTCAGCGTCGTGGCGACCGGCGGGGCCGCCACCGACCCGGTCGTCGAAGTCCTCGACGAAGTCGGCGTCCGGCAGGCTGTCACCGTGCTGACGCACGACGCCGGCGAGTTCACCGCGCAGCTGGCGGACGCGGCGGCGAACCGCGACTACTTCGTCGTCGTCCGGCACGGCCCGCGGTCGGCGGCGGCGGCCGGGAACTACTCGCTCGGCATCGACTTCGGCGGCCCCCGCGTCCCGCTCCAGACCTACGCGGCCGGCGTCCTCACCGCCGCGGCCCCGGCGAACACCGTCGCCCTCACCGTCCCGGCCGGGCAGGTGCTGCACCTGATCCTCACCCTCGACCCGACGCCGACCCCGGCGGCCGCCCGGCTGTCCGTCTTCGACGCGGCGAACCGGCCGGTCGATTCCCGCCTCGCGAACGCGAACGAAACCGCGAGCGTGAACGTCCTGCTCGCGCCGGGCACGTACACGCTGCTCGTCGGCGGCGGGGCGACGGCCGGCGGCCCGATGCCGGCGATCGCGTACCGGGTGCTGGGGCTTACGCTGTCCGACCCGATCGGCCCGGTCGCGGTGCAGCCGGGGACGCAAATCCCGTTCGTCCCGCCGCCGCCGCCGCCGGCCACCCCCGGCCCGACCCGCCCGGCCACGCCGACGACGCCGGTGACGCCGACCGACCCGAACTTCCTGCTCACCCCGCCGACGGACCAGCCGACCGCGCCGACGCTCCGCCTCCGCCCGGTGTCGCCGCCCCCGGCCCGGACGTTCTCGGTCGGCTTGCCGACGGATAACGGGTCGGCGATCCGGTCGTTTGAACCGAACGGGACGGAGCGGTTCGCCGTCGTGCCGTTCGCGACCTACACGGGGTCCCTCCGCACGGCCGAGGCGGACGTGACCGGCGACGGCGTCGCCGACGTGCTCGTCGGCACCGGCCCCGGAGCGGCCAGCCGCGTCCAGCTGCTCGACGGCCGAACCCAGGCCGTGCTATTCGACCTGGCCCCGTTCGAGCCGGCGTTCACCGGCGGCGTGTTCGTCGCGACCGGCGACCTGTCCGGCGACGGCGTCGCCGACCTCGTCATCACGCCGGACCGCGGCGGCGGCCCGCGGGTGCGGGTGTTCAACGGCGTCGGGTTCGCGCAAGCGATGGACTTCTTCGGGATCGACGATTCGAACTTCCGCGGCGGGGCGCGGGCGACGGTCGGCGACGTGAACGCGGACGGGACGGGAGATTTGATCGTCGCGGCCGGGTTCCGCGGCGGCCCCCGCGTCGCCGGGTACGACGGGGCCGCACTGACCCGCGGCACGGTCGCCCGCGTGTTCGGCGACTTCTTCGCGTTCGAGCAAACGCTCCGCAACGGCGTGTACGTGACGGCCGCGGACCTCGACGGCGACGGGTTCGCGGAGGTGATCGCCGGCGGCGGCCCCGGCGGCGGCCCGCGGGTGCAGGTCCTGAGCGGCCGGGACTTGCTGTCGAACCGGTACACGGTGGTGGCGAACTTCTTCGCCGGCGACCCGGCGGCCCGCGACGGCGTGCGGGTGGCGGCGAAGACGCTGACCGACGACGGCCGGGCGGACCTCGTCGTCGGCGTCGGCCGGCAGGTGATCGGCTACTCCGGCGTCAGCTTCTCCCCGCTCGGCCCGCCGGCGGTCGTGCTGAACGAGACCGTCCCGGCCGACGCCGGCGGCGTGTTCGTGGGCTGACCCCCGGCCGCGCCGATCACGTCGCGCACGCCGCCCGGCGGTTCCACGGCATCTTCGCGATCAGCATCCCCATCCCGCACGTGTCCGTCACGCCGGCGAACACCAGACCCGCGCCGACGAACAGCGAGATGCCGACCAGGTACGGGTGAACCGTCAGCGCGAGGACGCCGCCGAGGACGACCAGCGACCCGGCCGCGATGCGGACCTGCCGCTCCAGCGACATCACCTTCTTCCCGCGGACGACCGGCAGCCCGGCCTGCTCCCACGCCAGCGTGCCGCCCTCGACGTTGACCGCGCCCGTGACGCCGGCGGCGAGCAGCTTCTCGCACGCTTGCTTCCCGCGGCCGCCGGTCCGGCAGATGACGTACACCGGCCCGGCCGCGAACGCCGCCGGGTCCAGCCGGTCGAGCGGGACGTTCCGCGCGCCGGCCGCGTGGACCTCGCCGAACTCGGCCGGCGTCCGCACGTCGATGATCTCGACCGCCCCGGCCTTGCACTTGTCGGCCAGGTCGCGGGCGTGGATGGTTGAAACGCTCATGACTTCCCCCTCGAATTTCAGCCCGCCTGGGCCGCTTGCCACGTCTTGAACGAGCCGGTCAGGTTCCGGCAGGCGAACCCGTGCTGCGCCAGCACCCGGCACGCGGTGTACGACCGCTGGCCGCTCGCGCAGTGCGCGAGGATCAGCCGGCCCTTCGGCAGCTCCTGCATCCGCTCCCGCAGCTCGCCGAGCGGGATGCCGACCGAACCGGGGATGACGCCGCCGTCCCGCTCCTTCGGCTCCCGCACGTCCAGCACGACCGCCCCGGCCGCGACGAGCGCCGGGACCTCGTGCCACTGCGCGACGGCCACGTCCCCGGCCAGGACGTTCTGCGCCGCCATCCCGGCGAGGTTCACCGCGTCCTTCGCGGACCCGAACGGCGGGGCGTAGCACAGTTCCAGGTCCGCCAGGTCGTGGACGGTCATGCCGCCCTTGATCGCCGTGGCGATCACGTCGATCCGCTTGTCCGCCCCGTCCTCGCCGACGGCCTGCGCGCCGAGGACGCGGCCGTCGGCCGGGGAAAAGAGAACCTTCAACGCGATCGGCCTCGCGCCGGGGTAGTACCCGGCGTGGCTGTTCGGGTGCAGGTGGACGGCCTGGTACGCGATCCCGGCCTTCGCCAGGAGGGACTCGTTCGCCCCGGTGACGGCCGCGGTCAGGTCGAACACGCGGACGATCGCCGTGCCGATGGTCGAGTCGTACCGGGTCGGCCGACCGCAGATCGCGTCCGCGGCGACGCGACCCTGCCGGTTCGCCGGGCCGCCGAGCGGGATGAGCGCCGGCGTCCCGGTGACGCCGTGAACGACCTCGACCGCGTCGCCGACCGCCCAGACGTGCGGGTCGGACGTTCGCATCGCCGCGTCCACCGCGACGCCACCGGTCGGGCCGATCTTCAGTCCGGCGTCGGCCGCCAGCTTCGCCTCCGGCCGCACGCCGACGCCGACGATCACCACGTCGCCGGGCAGCCGCGAGCCGTCCGCGAGGACGGCGACCGACGCCGCGGCCGCCTCCCCCGGTCGCGGCGGCTCGAACCGGACGACCGGTTGCCCGAGGCGGAGGGCGACGCCGTGCTTCCGCAGTTCCCGGTGGACGTGCGCGGCCATCTCCGGGTCGAACGGCTTGAGCACCTGCGCCCCGTGCTCGACGACCGTGACCGCCAGGCCGCGGCGGTGCAGTTGCTCGGCCGTCTCCAACCCGATGAACCCGCCGCCGAGGATCAGGGCCGTCTTCGCCGCCGTTCGCGTCAGCCAGCCGTCGATGCGGTCCAGGTCCGGGATGGTGCGGAGCGGGAAGTGGCCGGGCCGCTCCACGCCGGGGATGGCCGGCACGACGGCCGCCGCCCCGGTCGCGAGGATCAGGGCGTCGTACCGCTCGGCGAACGCGCGGCCGGTCGCCAGGTCGCGGACCTCCACCTCCCGGCGGTCCGGGCGGACGGCGACGACCTCGTGCCGCGGCCGCACGTCCAGCCGGAACGCGGCCGCCAGCCGGTCCGGCGTCTGCACGAGGAGCTTGCCCTTGTCCGCGATCTCGCCGCCGAGGTGGTACGGCAGGCCGCAGTTGGCGAACGAGACGTGCGGGCCGCGCTCGAAGACGACGATGTCGGCGAACTCGTCCAGCCGCCGCAGCCGCGCGGCCGCGGACATCCCGCCCGCCACCCCGCCGACGATCAGCACCCGTCGGGCCATGACAATCCCCCCCCCGCCTTGCGGCCCGCCGGCCGCGTGCTAGAATATCGACACATCGCTGATAAATCTATATTGCTAATCGGCGATATTGTCAAGGGGGATTGTCATGGCCGCGAAGTTGGAGCCGGGGCAGCTCGACGGCGTGGCCCGGCTGTTCCGGGTGCTCGCCGAGCCGACCCGGCTCGCGATCCTGCAGGAACTCAAGGCCGGGCCGCGGGCCGTGTCCGAATTGGTGGACGCGCTCGCCGCGAAGCAGGCGAACGTGTCGAAGCAGCTCGGCGTGCTGTTCGACGCCGACCTGCTCGACCGGGCGCGGGACGGGAACGTCGTCCGGTACGCGGTCCGGGACGGGATGATCTTCGAGCTGTGCGAGCTGGTGTGCGGCAAGCTCCGCCGGGACGCGGAGCGGCGGGTCGAGGCGTTCGGCGGCAAGGTCCGCCGGCGGTAGGGGCCGCCGGCCGGGTCCGTTCCCGCTCAGGCGGCCGTCGAGACGGGCGGTTCATTTTTCACTGCCACGGTTGGCGGGAGGGCGTGGGCCGAGGTGGCCGGCGGCACGGCTTCGCCCTCGGCGGGCGGCCGGTGGGCGGCGAGTTCGGACTGTCGAACCAGCCACCCGCACACGCCGGCCGCGGCGATGAGGAGCGGGGCTACCACGAGGTACGTGGCGATTCCACACAGGATAACCTCGGTGGATGCGCTGGGCAGGACCATGTTCGTCTCCTTGGCCGCGGGGTGTGCGGATCCCGCGCGGCCGCACGGTCACGGTGGGCCCGCGGGTGGGGCCGCCCCCGCGGGCGGGCGAACCCGTTTTGTCTGGTCGGTACGTAGGGGGCATTCGCAATCGCGATGCCGGCGGCGGTGGCGGCGTCACTCGCCGCCGTTCGGCTCCCGCTTCAGGCCGTCGAGCCGGATCTCGAACTTGTTGTCCCGCATCGCCTCGTGGCACTTCAGGCAGGACAGCGTCAGGTCGTTGTACCCGACCATCACGCCGTCCATGTTCCGGTCCTTCGCCTTGCGGCCGATCGTCTCGGCCGGCTGCCGGAAGATCTTCACGTAGTACTGGTACTCCGCCCCCTTGTACGCGTTCAGGAACTCGGAGACGTTGCTGACGACGATGACGTTGTTCGCCGCCTTCTGAATCTTGGCGAAGTCGTTCAGCGCGATCCCCTCCAGCAGTTCCTGGCTGCTCTTGAGCTTCAGCGCCATCGCCTCCTTGCGGGTCGGCAGGATCAGCTTGTTCGGCTCGGCCGGGTTCTTGGGGACCTCGGCCTTCGGCTGCGGCTTCTCGTCCGGCGGCACGGCGGCGGTCCGGGCGGTGAGCACGACGAACGCGACCGCGGCCATGGCGGCGGTCGTAAACAGGACGCGGGACATGGCAGTCTCCGGTTCGGGGGGAAGGGCCGGTTAGCGGACGTGGACCTCGTCCGCGATGCTTTCCGCCAGGTTCCGGACCTCGCGGCCGAGCAGGCCGAGGAGGTCGTCGAGGGTGACCATGCCGACGACCCGGTCGTCCGCGTCCACGATCGGCAACCGGCGGACGCGGGACTCCCGCAGGTACTGGGTGGCGGTGAACAGGTCCGTGTCGCCGGGGATCGCCAGGACGTGCCGGGCCATGACCCGCTCGACCGGCGAATCGACGGCGTACCGGTTCACGCCGAGGGCGATGGCCAAGTCGCGGTCGGTGACGATGCCGACCGGCCGGTCCTTTTCCGTGACGACGACCGACCCGACGTTGTGCGCGTGCATGAGGGCCGCGACCGCCCCCAGCGTCGCCGACGGCGGGGCGGTGATCGCCCCGCGGGTGAAGACGGAGTTGAGTTTCATGGCCGGCCCCCGCGTGCGGTTCGTGGAACGGCACAAGGCAACACTCGTACCAACCGGCGGAAACCCGGATTCGACCCCGCGCCCGCACCCGGCGTGTGCCGAACGCGACACGCCCGGCGGGCCGGTGTGTCAGAACCGCCCGCCGTCACGCCGCCGCGGCGGGGGTCCGCGGCTCCTTCACGAACAGGACGGGGCAGGCCACCCGCCGCAGGACGCCCTCCGCGACGCTGCCGAGGAGCAGCCGGGACAGCCCGCGGCGGCCGTGCGTGCCCATGACGATCAAATCGACCTTCTGCTCGTCCGCGACGCGGGCGATCTCGTCCGCGGCGCGGCCGACGGTCACGAGCCGCCGGACCTTCACCCGCGGGTCGAGCGGGAAGACGTGCCCCAGCCGCTTCTCCACCGCCACCGGGTCGGTCGGCGGGGGCGGTAGCAGCATCCCCTCGACCTCCGGCGCGTACACCGGCTCGTCCACGTGCAGCAGCAGGACCTCGGAGAAGTATTCCTGGGCCAGCGAGCAGGCGAAGTCGAACGCCGCCTCGGACGCCGGGCTGAAGTCGGTCGGGTGGAGGATGGTGCGGATCTTCGTCAGCATGGCGGACACCTCGGGAGAACGGGTGGGGTTGGCGGCCGAGTTGCATCGCAACCGTCGTGCCGCGGTTGTTCCTCACGGCCGGGATGGGTATCTCAACCTGGGGGCCGTCCCGCCGGGGTCGCCGCATGCGTCACAAACTCCTGTTCTGGCTCCGCCTGCCGGGGCGGACGGTCCGCCGGACGCTGCCGCGGCGGATCCGCCGGATGGTCGTCATCCCGCTCGCGTTCGTCGCCCTCGGCACGGTCGCGTACCCGCTCATCGAGGGCCCGAAGTGGGGGCTGTTCGACGGGCTGTACATGACCGTCATCACGCTCACCACGCTCGGGTACGGGGAAATCCCGGAGCCGCTGTCCAGGCCCGGCCGGGCGTTCACCATGTTCCTGGCGCTCAGCGGCGTGTTCACCCTCTTCTACATCGGCACGGACGTGATCCGCAGCGTCCTGACCGGGGAACTGCGGGACCTCCTGGGGAAGGAACGGATGGACGACCAGCTCAAGCACCTGACCGGGCACGCCGTCGTCTGCGGGTACGGGCGGATGGGGAAGATCGTCTGCGAGGAGTTGAACCGGTTGCACCAGTCGTTCGTCGTCATCGACCCGGCGGCCCCGGCCGGGGACTGGCCGTTCCCCCACGGGCTGCGGCTGCAAGGGGACGCGACGGAGGACGAGGTGCTCCGCAAGGCCCGGATCGAGCACGCGCGGGCGGTCATCACCGTCGTCGGGTCGGACGCGAGCAACCTGTACGTCGCGCTCAGCGCCCGGCTGTTGAACCCGACGGTCGTGATCGTGGCGCGGGCGGAGGAGCACGAGGCGGAGGCGAAGCTGCGGAAGGTCGGGGCGAACCAGGTCGTGTCGCCGTACCTGGCCGGCGGGCACGTCGCCGTCCACGCGGTGTTCGCGCCCACGCTGCACCGGGCGACGCCGGGGGCGGCGCACCCGGACCTCGCGGCCCTGCACCTGGAGGAGGTGCCCGTGCCGGCCGGCGGCCCGGTCGCCGGGCGGCCGCTCCGCGACTCCGGCCTGCTGGACCGGACCGGGGTGTACGTCGTGCGGATCGTGCGGCCGGACGGCGGGGTGGACGCCGCGCCGGCCGGCGGCACGCCGGTGGCGGCGGGCGCGACGCTGATCGCCGTCGGGACCCGCGCCCAGCTCGCGGCCGCCGCCGCCTTCGTCCGCGGCGGGTGAAGGTGAGGTACCGGGTTCTCAATACCCGGTACTCAGTCATCGAGCCGGTACTTCTTCAACAGCCGGTAGAGCGTCCGGCGGCTGACGCCGAGCGCCTTCGCCGCCCGGACCTTGTTCCCGCCGTGCCGGTCCAGCGTGTCGCGGACGTGCTGCCGCTCGACGCCGTCGAGCGAGTCCGGGTTCGGGGCCGCGGCCCCCTCGGCCGCGGCGGCGTCCTTCACGCTGTCCGGCAGGTCGTCCCGCGTGATCGTGTTCCCTTCCGCCAGGATTTGCGCCCGCTCGACGACGTTCGCCAGCTCGCGGACGTTGCCGGGCCAGTCGTACCGGGTCAATGCCGCCAGTGCGTCCGGGTCCACGGCCCACATCGTCGGGCCGACCGGCCGGGTCCGGAGGAAGTGCTCGACCAACAGCGGGATGTCCTCCCGCCGGTCGCGGAGCGGCGGGAGATCGACGGCGACCACGTTCAGCCGGTAGAACAGGTCCTCGCGGAACCGGCCGGCCTTCTGCTCGGCCTCCAGCGGCTTGTTCGTCGCCGCCACGACCCGCACGTCCGCCGTCCGCTCCTGCGTCGCCCCGACCCGCCGGTAGTGGCCGTTCTCCAGCACGCGGAGCAGCTTCGCCTGCAGCGCCGGGGACATCTCCGCCACCTCGTCCACGAACAGCGTCCCGCCCTCGGCCACCTCGAACAGCCCCGGCTTCGCCCGGTCCGCGCCGGTGAACGCCCCCCGCTCGTGCCCGAACAGCTCGCTCTCCAGCAGGCTCTCCTGGAGCGTCGCGCAGTTCACCGTGACGAGCGGCTTGTCCCGCCGCCGGCTGTTCCCGTGGACGGCGCGGGCGATCAGCTCCTTGCCCGTGCCGCTCGGCCCGCGGACGAGGACGGTCGCGTCCGTCCCGGCCGCCTTCTCGACGACCTGCAACACCTTCCGCAGCGCCGGGCTGTTCCCGACGACCTGGTACCGCGGCGACTCGTAGGTGAGCCGCTCGACGTACCGCCGCAGCCGGACGTTCTCCACCCGCAGCCGGCGGACCTCCATCGCCCGGTCGAGCACGGGCAGGATTTGTTGCAGGCGGAACGGCTTGAGGACGTAGTCGAACGCCCCGGCCTTCATCGCCTCCACGGCCGTCTGGATGCTCCCCTGGCCGGTCATGATGACGCCGACGAGGTTCGGGTCGTGCTGGAGCGCCTGCCGCAGGACTTGAATCCCGTCCGTCCCCGGCATCATGAGGTCGGACAGCAACACGTCGAACTCGCCGCGGGCCAGCGCGTCCAACCCGGCGGCCGGGTCCGGGCGGCCGGTCGGCTCGAACCCCTCGTCCCGGAGGGAGTCGCACAGCGCGGCCATCAGCTCGACCTCGTCGTCGATGACTAACAGGCGGCCGGAGCGGGGGGGCATGGCGTCAGTCCTCGGCGCGGAGGCCGGCGACGTTGGTGTCCGGCCGGGTCGGTAGGGTGATGCGGATCGTCGTCCCGGCCCCGACGGCGCTCTCGATCTCCAGCTTGCCGAGGTGCTGCTGCACGATCCGCCGGCAGATCGCCAGCCCCAGCCCGGTCCCCTTGCCCTCGTCCTTCGTGGTGAAGAACGGGTCGAACACCCGCGGCAGCAGGTGCGGCGGGATGCCGGTGCCGGTGTCCGCGACCTCGATCACGACGCCGGGCTTCGCGGGTTCGATCTCGCCGGCCCGGACCCGCGGGGTCAGCCGGCCGCCGGCCGGCATGGCGTCCGCCGCGTTCGTGAACAGGTTCAGGAACACCTGCCGGAGCTGCTGCCGGTCCGCCTGGATGATCGGGACGCGCGGGGCGAACTCCGGCTCGACCCGGATGTTCCGCTTCTTCAGGTAGTGGCCGACGAGTTCGATCGTCTTCACGACCTCGTCCGTCACGTCCACGGTGGAAATCTGGTCGCGGCCGGCGCGGCTGAACTGGAGCAGGTTGCCGACCAGCCCGGCCATCCGCTCGACCTCCTGGCCGACGACCTCCAGCGACCGCCGCCGCGGGTCGCCCGCCGGCGTCTTGCCGAGCAACTGCTCGACCCGCAGCGCGACCGTGCCGAGCGGGTTGTTCAGCTCGTGGGCGATGCTGGCGGCGAGTTCCCCGACCCCGGCGAGCCGGGCCGCCTGCCAGAGTTGCCGCGTCGTGTCCCGGAGGTTGTCCTCCGCCCGCCGGCGGTCGGTGATGTCCGTGAACAGGTCGAGCGTGCCGCGGAACGCGCCGGCGTCGTCCGCCAACGGCCGGGCGGCCACGAGCGTCCAGACCGGCTCGCCGGCCCGGTTCCGCAGCCGCACCTCGGCCTGTTCGCTAACCCCCGCCCGCCGCCGCTCGAACAGCGCGCGGGCGGCCGCCGCGTCCTCGTCGAACGCGAAGTCCCAGAACCGCCGCCCGCGGACCTCTTCCGCCGGGAGGCCGAGCAGCTCCGCCATCCGGCGGTTGACGAATGTGACGCGGCCGTCGGCGTCCAGCTCCCAGATGCCCTCGTGGGCCGTCTCGACGATCCGCCGGTACTGCGTCTCGGCCGCCGCGAGCTTCGCCGCCGCCCGTAGCCGTTCGAGTTCCTGTTCCGCCGCCTCGTACCGCTTCCGCTCCGTCACGTCGCGAACGATCGCGGTGAACAGCACCTCGCCGTTCGACACGAACTTCGAGATCGACACCTCGGCCGGGAACGCCGTCCCGTCCTTCCGCCGGCCGGAGACTTCGCGGCGGACGCCCATGAGCCGGGCCGGTTCCGGCGACGCCCCGAACGCCGCCACCTGTCCGGGGTGCGCGGCCCGGAATTGCTCGGGGATGAGCAGGTCGAGCGGCCGGCCGACGACTTCGCCCGGTTCGTACCCGAACAGCTTCGCCGCCCCGCGGTTGAACAGGACGATCTCCTGGCGGGCGTCGGCCGTGACGATGCCGTCCTCGGCGATGTCGAGGATGTCCGCGAGCCGGTCCGGTGCGATGCGGGTGAGCACGTCCCTGTTCCGCGGCGACGGGGCCGCCCTCCGGGTCACGTTCCGGCCGTCGTGGGTCGTGGGCGTGTGCCGGGCCGTACCCGGAATCTTCGGCCCCGCCGCCGGCCGCGTCAACGACTTTCCCGCCCGGCCCACGGCCGCACCTCGATCCGGTTGGCGAGGACCGGCTGGCCGGTCAGCAGGCCGACGACGTGCTGGGCCAGTTGCTTGGCGTGGTAGCTGGCCGCCTCGCCGTCCAGGACGACGCCCAGCCCGTCGAGCACGTTCATCCGCAGGCCGCGGAACTGCCGGCCGGCCCGCGCCTCGACGGCCCGCCGCAGCGGGTCGAACGGGCGGGGCCGCGGGCCGCGGGCGAGAGCGGTGACGGACATTCCGGACCCTCACGGGCGAAGGGGTGCGATTGGCGGCTTCACGGGATTCGAGCCTGAGCCGACGTGATGCAACGGGAGTGCCGACGAAAGGCCCCGCGATTTCGGGGGGGACGGCCGGCCGCGGTGTGCGGATTCGGCACGGCGGGGGGCGGGAACGGCACACCCCCGCCGCCCTACCGCACGTCCGTCCCGCCGGGCAGCTCGGCCGCGGCCCGGAGCCACTTGAAGTCGCAGCCCAGCGCGTCGTTGAAGTGCCGCGCCCCGCACCGCAGCTTGTCCTTCTCCGGGCCGGTCAAGTCGTGGAACGCCGCCGCCCCCTTCGTCTCCCGAACCAGGTAGACCCGCTCCCCCTTCGCCCCGAACTCGTCCGTCTCCTCCATCACCAGCGCCCAGTCCGGGTTGTACTCGCCGATCGGCGTCTTCACCACGAACTTCCGCGGCAGCTTCACGTAGAACCGCACGTCCGCCCGGTCCTCCAGCGCGGCCGCGAAGTCCCGCTCCACGTTCGACTGGTACACGAGCCGATCGTACAGCGACTTCGGCGAATCGATCACCTTGTCCGATTGCGTGGCGATCTCCGCCTCGAACAGCGTCTGCTCGTACCACGTCCCGTCCTTCTCGTACCGGATGCCGTGGACGAGTTCCTCCTCCAGCTTCTCGCGGATGACGGCGGCCGCGACGGTCGCGAACTCGTTCGGGTTGTCCAGCACCGCGTCCTGGTTCCGCACCCCGGCGACGATCTTGAGGATCGTCGCGCGGGTCAGCCGCACCGGCGTCGCGGCCGTGTGGGCCAAAAGCTCCGCGATCCGCTCCACGACGTTCGGCAGCGGGAACCGGCCGACGAGCGTGGCCACCGCCCGCGCCTGGCTCACCTGCAGCGCCCGGAACACGTCCCCGGACCGGGCCTCCACCCGCGCCAGCGTCACCTCGACCCGCGGCGGCGCGACCAGCTTCAGGTTCAGGTCGTCCACGACGTGCGCCACCAGCGCGGCCGTGTCCACCGCCACGTTGTACCGCGTCTTGTGCTTGATCCGCTCCCACAGCGCCGCGAACTCCGGCGGGAACTGTTCCATCGGCTTGCGAACGGCCGGCGTGCGGTCCGCCGGCGTCGGCCGACACTTCTCCGCCTCGTCGTCGCCGAAGTCCGAGGCGATCTCCTTCTGCAGCGCCTTCACGTAGTCCTCGTAGCTCTCGTTCGCGACTACGGTAAGAACGTTCACCGCCTCGTCCCGCGTCCGCGCCCCGGTCGCGTCCACCGCCAGCCGCATCCCGCGGCCGATCTCCTGCCGCTTCTTCAGCTCGCTGGCCGTCTGGTTCAGCGTGCAAATCTGGAACACGTTCGGGTTGTCCCACCCCTCCTTCAGCGCGCTGTGCGAGAAGAGGAAGCAAACCGGCTCGGCGAACGACAAGAGCCGCTCCTTCTCCCGCATGATGAGCGCGTACGCGGCCCGGTCCTCGGCGTTGTCGCCGGTCGTCGAATCCTGGAACTCGACCGCCCCGCCCTTCTTCCGCTTCGCCGCGAAGTACGCGCCGCGGGTGGTGGCGGCCACGACCTTCGCCCACGCCGGGTACTTTGCCTTGAGGTTGTCGAACTCCTCGTCGAACAGCGTGCGGATCAGCCCGTCGGGGGCCGTGTAGTTGTCCACCTTGTCGATGAAGAACAGGGACAGCACCTTGATCCGCTCGGCCCCGCGGGCCGCCGCGTCGTCGTCGAGCTGCCGTTGGCGGCGGAAGTGCCGCTCGATCGTGTACCGGACCTGCGCCCGGAACACGGCCGCCTGGTCCGCCCCGTGCGGGCTGCCGAGCTTCAGCGTCACGCCGTTCGTGAAGCTCACCGTCCCGGCCTCCTTGTCGATCTCGTCCACCACGAACGGCTCGTACTCGCTCCGCTTCGCCTTCTTCGCCAGGCAATCGCCCGGCTTGAACTGGTACTTCTTCTCCTTGATCGCCCCGTCGGCCATCCGCTGGTGAATCGCGATCTTCGCGGTGACGGCCTTCGACGACGCGGCGAACCCCTCGACCCGGACGAACGCCGCGTTGTGGCTGTCCGCCTCCACGACGGCCGCGACCTCGACCTTCTTCACCAGCCCCTGCCGGTACGCGGCGTAGGGCGTCAGCCGGTAGACGAGGTTGTACTTGTCCCGGTGGGTGGCGCTGTACCGCAGCGCCGCGAGCGGGTTGAGCGTCGCCAGCGCCTGCTTCCGCAGGGCGCTCTCCATGTTCTGCGGCTCGTCCAGGATGATGACCGGCCGCACGGCCTGCAGCAGGTGCAGCCCGACGCGGCCCTGCAGCCGGTCCCGCCGCTGGCGGATGACGGCCGTGTCCTTGTTGAACGAGTCGATCGTCATGACGAGGAACCGGACGCCCTCCCCCTCGGCGAAGTCCCGCAGCCGGGTGAGATTGCGCGAGTCGTACACGTCGAACCGGTACGGCTCGTTCTCGAACAGCTCGTCGAAGTGCCCGCGGGTGACCTGGAACGTCTTCAGCACGCCCTCGCGGACGGCGACGGACGGGACGACGACGATGAACTTGCGGAGGCCGTACCGCTTGTTCAGCTCGAACGCCGTGCGGAGGTACACGTAGGTCTTGCCGGTCCCGGTCTCCATCTCGACGGACACGTTCGGGAACGCGACTTTCTGCCTCTCGTCGGCCACGTCCACGGTTTCCGTGATGAGCTTCAGCTCGTCGTCGGCGGGGATGTTGTTCGCCGTCTGGACGGCCCGGACGTTGGCGAGCAGCCGGGCCGGGTCCAGCTCGAACCGGGTGGTCATGACCTCGGCGGTGAACCCGCCCTTCTTGAGCTGGTAGAGGGTAGCGTCGTCCGCCCGGCGGAGGCCGCGGAACAGGTCGGCGACGGACGCGACGGCCCGCTGCTGGTACTCCTGGTGGGCGTCGAACCGGAACTGCATGGGGGTTTCCCGATCGGGGGTTGGAACCAGTGTACCGGGTAGGGGAAGTAGCTATCGCTTAAATAAACAACTCTCGACATCATTAGGAGTTACGGCACACAACACCACGGCCGGGTAGGATACGCTTAAATAGCTCGCCTTGCCTCCTCCCGCTCGACTTGTTCAAACGTCAAACCCACTGAGGCACGTAACGGGCGAAATTCTTCGATGTACCACCCCCCTCGTCAGGCTTGTTCGGTTTCGACTCGACGGCCGCCGTGGAACAGGACTACGTGTGTGGCTCCCCTTCGGGAGCCTCGTCGAACGGGTCCGGCCATGGCGCGCCGTTGACCGTCAGGATTTGGACGCCGTTCTCGTCCGGCGTGCGGCGGAGCGTAACAGTGAACCCCCACCGACGACCGGTCACGTCGTTTAGGACGAAGTTCGCCATCAAGCGATTCGGCTTGTGCGGGAGCTTCGCCGGCTCGGTCAGACGGGTCGGGGTGTCGGCAATCGCCTGGAAGTGTTCGTGTAGCCGGTCGATCAGGTAATCGTCCGCCCCGCGCTCGTCCTGGAGTTCTTCCAGGTGGCGCTCCGCGTTCGGGGCGATGACGACGTAAGGCATCCGTGACAGGGGGCAAAGTTACGACGGCTTGCGGCGGGCCTTCAGCGACCGGAACACCTCGTCCATCGGCCGGCCGCGTTCGGGGTGTTCTTCCAACTCCCGCTCCGCCCGCCATGCCTCGGCCGGGTTGGCGACCGGGAAGCCGGGCGGGACGGCCTTGCGGGCCTGCTCCCACATCTGTTGCTCGAAGTACGCCTTCATCGTCGCCAGCGATAGTTCGTTGGACGACTTCGCGTCCGGCGGCAGTCCGGCGCGGGCTTCCTTCCACGCCGGCTCCGCGTGCGTCATCTGGATTAGCGCCCGCGGGGTGAAGCAGGTGTACTGCCTCCAGATCATTTCCAGGAACTCGTGCCCGACGCGGCCGAGCTTTTCGGTCGGCTCGCCGGCCTCCTCCGGCCGGATGCCGTCCCGCTTCCCCTTGAACTGGTCGTACACGGCCGGGACGACCGGGCCGTTCACCCACGCTTCGATCGGCTCGCGGAACAGCGGCTCGCCTAGCAACGCGAGGTGCCACCCCTGGCAGTAGTACAGCTCCTTCTGCAGCCGCAACGGGCACAGCAGCACCGAGTCCTCTGGCGAGTCCGGGGACCACCCGATGCGAACGAGGTGTCGTGCGATGTTCGTTGCTGAGAACATGGTCGGGTCGATGGAACCGGGTTACCCCCTACCGGGTAGGGTACTACTACCCTGTATCCTACGGCATTTTCGGCCGCCATGTTCGTAGGCGGTTCATATCGTCTTCAGCTTGCACTGCAGCGCGAGGTTGGACGCCAGCGTGTCGTCGAGGGCCGCGTCCAGCACCACGAACAGGTCGTTCGTCGTCAGCCCGAGCTGCTTCGTGATGTCCGCCGGCAGCTTCTCCGCGAAGCATGCCCGGAAGTGCTGGCCCTTCTCCGGGTCGGTCACCGCCCACGCCCGCACGGACAGGCCGTCGATCGGCGTCAGGACGCTGTTGAGGCCGAACCCCTCCTTGATCGCGACCTCCCACAGCAGGCCCTCCGGCGTCCACCCGTCCCGCAGCGGGCTTTCGATGACGAACTGCAACTGCTTCTGGTACGCCGCCGGCGTCCGCTCCGCGACCCCGGACCAGTTCGCGTAGTGCGACTCCGCCAGCTTGAACACCTTGAACCCCAGGTCCTCCGGCGTCGCTTCGACGTTCGCCCCCCCCCCTCAGAATGTTGCCGGTTTCCTTCTTGAGGTTGGCGATGACGCGGCGGATGCGCTCCTTGCCGATCTCGGCGATGGTCGGGAACTTCTTGTTCCCGGTCGGCTCCGGCAACTGCACGAGGATGAACCGCCGGTTCCCGCCGTCCGCGCGGTTGAGTTCGAGCACCGCCTGCGCCGTCGTCCCGGACCCGGCGAAGAAGTCGAGGACGAGGTCACTGCTATCGGGATTGGTCGCGACTTGAAGTAAACGACGCAGCAACAACACTGGTTTCGGTGTATCGAATGGTATTTCGCGTTGAAAAATTTCCCGCAGCTCAACTGTGGCGTTTCGATTTGATCCGGCAAACTCGTACTCCCACCAACTTGTGGGAACAGTGCCTTCCGCCACTTCAGTGAGGAAACGCTTCAAGAATGGCAAATCCCCGTCACCGGTCGAACCCCACCAAATGCGGTCATCTTTCGTGTACTCTTCAAAACCGGCCTGATCCACACGCCAGCTTGTACCAGGCGGCGGGCTGATCGTTCTCCCCTTCGGATTGACAAGTGTGAATATTCTCTCTTTCCGGACTTCCTTCCGATACAGTGTTGTTCTCGTCCACGGGCCACGTGGATCATTGTCCGGATTCTTATAGTTTCCGAGTTGCTCTTCCGTCCGTGGTAGTAAGTTTCGTCTGAATGCTTCTGACCGCTGAAAAGCCATCAAGTATTCGTGAGTTGTAGAGAAACCTTTGGCATCATTTGAGGGCGAATCCTTCTTCTGCCAAGCTATTGTCGCCACGAAGTTCTCTTCCCCGAACACTTCGTTCATGAGCATCCGCAGGTGGTGGACCTCGTGGTCGTCGATGCTGACGAAGATGACGCCGTCGTCGCGGAGCAGCTGGCGGGCGAGGAACAGCCGCGGGTACATCATGCTCAGCCAGTCGGAGTGGTAGCGGCCGCTCGTGTCCGGGTTGCTCCGCAACAGGTTGCCGGCGTCGTCCGCCTGCCGGGTCAGGGCGAGGTAGTTCGCCAGTGTGTCCGTGAAGTCGTCCGGGTAGATGAAGTCCTGGCCGGTGTTGTACGGCGGGTCGATGTAGATCAGCTTCACCCGGCCGTGGTACGGCTTGTACAGGAGCTTCAGCACCTCCAGGTTGTCCCCCTCGACGAACAGGTTCTTCGTGGCCGCGAAGTCCACGGACTCCGCCTCGCACGGCAGCAGGGTGGCCCGCGTCGGCGTTTGCAGGCAGGCGACGGCGTCCGACCGGCCGGCCCAGGTGAACTGGAACCGCTCCGCCCCGGTCGGCCCGGCGTCGCCGACGGCCGCCTTGAGCTTGTCCCAATCGAGCGTGCCGTCCGCGAAGGCGTCCGGGAACAGCGCCCGCAGTTGGGCGAGGCGGCTCGGCGTGGGGTCTTCGGACGTGCGGGCCACGGGGTCGCGCGGGGGCATGGGGGTCCGTTGGCAGGGGGGAAGGGGCCGACGTTAGCAGAAATGTGAGCGGAGCGGGAGGGATTTGAAGCTGATAAGTTAGTATCTCTCTCGCGTTTACCTCGCATTCAAATCGCGTTATTTCTACCTGGAAATCAGCCCCTTGCGGACGAAAGCCGTCTAAAACCAATTCTACCCAAACGTGGCTTGTGCGGCCAACTTTGCTCCCATTTTGCTCCCAGGCTGCTGTATGCTTGGACGCTTCACGATCCCGCGAGGCATCGCCTCGCGGCGGACACACTTCGCTAGTTGCGCTCGAGCCTAAATAGTCCCACACGTCCAACGGAACGCGTCACGCGGCGGTTGCGGGTCGGCGTCTCGCGCAACTCCTACCAGATCCGCTCGATCAGGTTCGTCCCGGGGCGTACCGCGGGGGGGGAAGCGGAGGACGATCGGTGCCCCCACAACCGCAGGCACCCTCGACCAGCCGGCTCCGGTGGAACGCCGCGTTGTCGCCGCCCACGTAGACCCGCAGGACGCTCCTGAACCGCCGTAGCAGCAGGTCGCCCAAGTGGGCCACGAACAACGCGGCGTTCCGACGCATCCCGGCCGGACTCAGCACCAAGGTTCCGGTCCGCCATACCAGCAACCTGGTCAGGTGCCGTTTCTGGTTGTTCCCCGGCGTCGCCACCCCGGCCTGCCCGCCAACTCGCCGCCCCCGACCCGGCCCGGTACAGCCGCGGAACGGCCTTGCGGTCGTCAGCCGGCAGCTCGATACTGCTGTCCATGGCTTGGCCTCGGAGGTTGGTGGTCGTGACAGGCCCAAACTCCGAGGCCAAGCCCACTTCGATGATAACTCACCTCGCGCCCCGATCCCCGCGAGGAACTATTTCTCTCGACGGCAGGTAGAGGTTCCTGTTCGCGACTCGATTGCATTGCGCTTGGCAAGTGAGGCTGTGAATCAGTTGAGCGATACCCCTTGCTCTTGGGCGATTTTCTGGAAGAGCCTCGTCAAAAGGCCGCCGGGGTTCCGGATGGCTTGTGACTGCCTTGCTTCCTTCAATAGCCCGAGGGCGCGATCAACGGCCCCGGTGCCCAACCGCTTGACACACTGAGTCCACCACACCCTGTCGTCGTCGGAGCCGAGGGCCTCGGTGATTCGATCGACGCCGAACAGGACACCCGCGGACTCCTCGGCAACTTTGCGGTACGTACCGTGGTCCTGTCTTGGGGCCAGCTTCCGTTCAAAGACGACGAGCCACTTCCCGGTTGCTGACATCTCGAACCGGAATGAGGCGAGCAACGGCATCTCGGCGGCGATGAGCCCGCGGGCCGCCCGGGTGAGGATCTTTCTGACGTTCGACTCGTTCGCGGCCTCGATCGGCAACGCGCGTGCGAGGTCTAGGACGAACCTCCGGTGGAGTTTCTGGGAGACAAACTTCTTCGAGAGGTAGATGGCGAGGCGTTGCTCGAGGGGCTTCAGCCGGTAAAAGAGCTTGCTACCGAAGCCGAGCGAGAAAAACCCTCTCGTTCGGGCAATTTGCTGGAGCACAGGGCTGACCTCTATGAATCCGAACGGCAGTTCTTGGTTGGGGTCGTCCGGAGCCGATTTGAAATAGAAGACCGAGCCGAACAGCCGCCACCGCATGTCGACGTAAGCCCTGCGCTCCCGATCCCAGAAGGCGTTCGTGCAGTGGAAGTCGTACCCGCGGAGGATATCGAGATCACGGCGGAGGCGGTCGTAATTCTCTTTGGACGGGTTTCGATCCGTGTGCCGCCGGAAGAGGGAGCGAAGGGTGCCGAACTGGATCTGTGCTCCCCTCGCCCCTTGTTCGCAGTAAAGCTGGAGGAGGTCGTAGAGGAGCACCTGAGTTGTCGAGCCGCCGAAGCCGAACGGCCCGGGGTAGGTTTTCCACGTGCGGGTTGTCGGCTTCCCGTCTTGGCCGCTGATGGTGTCGGTGTACACGAGGGGCTCCCTCCCCTTCTGGGAGATGGTGTTCTTATGCAAGCTGAACAGGGGGAATTCCGCCAAGTCGAAATCGTAGCGTGAATCCTCTTCGCCGGACACCGGGCTGGACGTGATGTCGTCGTTCTCGGGGGGGGCGGGGTCAACGTGGAGATTGATTCCTCTCCACGCCGACGGTTGTTCCAGGCCTTCAGCGTCTAGCCATTCTTGGATGACTGCCCGAATTTCGTTTCGCGATTCGTCCCCAGATTTCATACAAAATCGCATTCTCCGTTTAATGCATTTAGATTTAGATCATTAATATTTACCTGTCTAGTTTGGCTGATATTTCCAGCGGTTATTGGGCTTTTCAGAACTGAATGGGCGAACAAGTCGAGCATAGCAGAACTGAAAAGGCGAACTTCGGCACACTTCTTGGAACTGAAAAGGCGAACGATCCCCTACGGTGGAACTGAAAAGGCGAACCAAGGGTGACGACTCGGTGCCGATCCCAACTACTTGATAGGACGACCGCCGACGAGTTCCCCTTCCCTCGGCTTGTATCTTCCCCCGTTCTCTCGCTCGATTCTTTCGATCGCGTGGCGGATCCCTTGCTCGGCGATGCCGGCAATGGTGAGCCGAGGGTTCCAGTACGCGGCGTTCTTCACGCGGTCCGCCAAGGCTGCGTCCAAATGTACGGTGAGCTTCTGCTTGCCAGCTCTGCCCGTATCCTCGGCGGGGACGCTCGGCTTGGAAGTGTCGGCGTTGCTCGGCCGCGGCCGCCGCGGAACCTTCGGGGCAACAGGCTTTTCCTCTGGGCCGGGCGCGGGCGGCAAATCTTGGTCTGCCGGTGCGAGGGTCAACACAGGGACCGACGTCGTTAGTTCGTGAGAACTCTCTTCCTGCGGCATTGGGATGAGGGCCGCAAAGGGATCATTCCCGAACGTACTCTTACTGGTTCGCGACTTGGGCATGACTTCCTCCTTCTTGGGCAATTAGCTCTTCTGCCAGCGCACGATAGTCTTCGGCCCCCGAGCTCGATGGTGCGTAAGACGTAATGGGCTCGCCCATTGACGGGCACTCGGCGAGTCGGATGTTCTCTCGGATCATGGTGATCAAAGTTTCGGGGAATCGGGTTCGCAACTTCGCGACAGTCTCAGGGCCGTGGTTGGTCCGCTGGTCGAGACGACACGCCAAGATGCCGGCGATCCGCAGGTGAGGGTTTAGGCGCTTTCTAACGAGGTCTACCGTTTGCATGAGCTGGGCCAGCCCTTGAAGGCCCATCACGTGGCACTCGACCGGAACCAGGACTTCGCGGACCGCCGTGAGGGCGTTGACCGTGAGGACGCCGAGCGTCGGCGAGCAGTCGATCAGGACGTAGTCGAAACGATCTGCCAGCCCGCTCAACTTTCCGCGAAGGATGTTCTCGGCCCCAGGTTCTGTGGAGAGCGCCTTCTCTGCCCCGACGAGCCAAGCCGAAGAGCCGACCAGCGAGAATCCTTCTGTCGAGGTCGGCTGGATCAGGGACTCGAGCGTTGTGGTCTCGGGTTCGGCGAACAGGTCGAACACCCCTCGCCCTGTGGTATGCGTCACCAGCCAAGTTGTTGATGAGTATTGTGGGTCGAGATCGATGAGTAGCACCCGCTTCCCTTTCTCTGCCAACGTTGCCCCGAGGCAAACGCTGGTCGTCGTCTTTCCTGACCCGCCCTTCTGATTGATGACCGCAATTGTCCGCACGCTCCTCCATGAATCCAGAAACCCGTTTACGCTGGATCGCGGCCGTTGCCGCTACCCTGCATCCCCGAGGTTCTCAGGCTTTTGGGGCTTTCGTCAACACGGAAAGTGATGGCTTTCTCCGATCCCGCTACGCGGCATCCCCGGCCATCCTGCGATGCGGCATCGCCCGCATCCCCTCCGTTTCGGCCTTGCCGCTTCGATTCAAGCCAGGGGAATCGGTGTTGCGGGCATGCTGGAACGCTGGCCATTTCCGAAACCCTGGCCATTCGGGGTTCCCGCAGCCCGCAGCGCCAAAACGGCCGAGAACGCGTTTTCACGAACGGGGGTATGGGTCACACCGTCTTGGGCCCAAAACGGGCCGCTCGGTTCATCCTCGACGGTTTGGCTGGCGGCCCCGATGGCGGCCGTGGCTGGTATGCGGAGTGCGATAGCGGGGTTCTCTCTCGGGTCGGTTAATTTTTGGTTAATCGTCTTCGTCGGCGGTTGTATCCGTTGATCGTCCGGCCTACGGTGTGGCTCGCGGTAGGGGAGATGTCTGTCACGCAAAGTGGTGGGTCGGATTCTTGGAGAACTGGAAGCCCGACACGCACGATCAGATGGTGAACGGTGAGGCGAATGCTCCGGGTGAGTGTGCATGAAGAGGCTGGGGCTGCGAAGTCCTACTACAGCTCGGGCGAGTATTACGCCAAAGGGCTGGAGATGGCCGGGGCGTGGGGCGGGCTTTCGGCCGAGAGGCTCGGGCTGGGCGGCGAGGTCGCGAAGGGAGCGTTCCACGCCCTCTGCGATAACAAAGACCCGAGGCTCAGGACGCCGCTCACCTTGCGGACGAGGAGGAATCGGCGGGTCCTTTTTGACTTCAACTTCCACGTCCCGAAAACGGTGTCCATCGTTTACGGGTTTTTCGGGGATGAGGCCATTCTTCGGGCGCTCCACGCTGCCGTCTCGGAGACCATGGCCGAGATCGAGGCGGACGTCCGGACTCGGGTTCGGAAAGCCGGGGTAGAGGACACGCGCCAAACGGGCAACATCGTTTTCGCCCGGTTCGTCCACACGACGACCAGGCCCGTGGACGGTGTCCCGGACCCCCATCTCCACGCCCACTGCTGCGTCTTCAACGCAACGTTCGATCCGGCCGAGGGGAGCTGGAAGGCGCTCGAACTCGGGGACGTCTACCAGTCGCTTCCGTATTACGAGGCGCTGTTCCACTCACGCCTCGCGGGCTCCCTACGCCTGCTCGGGTTTGACGTGTCGGCCACGCGGACCGGTTGGGAGATATCAGGCGTCCCCGACCGGGTGCTGAAACTCTTCTCTCGGCGCACCGCTCGGATCGAAGCCCTCGCCCGCCAGCTCGGGGTGACGGACCCGCGGGCAAAGGACAAGCTCGGCGCTCGGACGAGGGAACGGAAGCGGCGGAACCTGTCGCTTTACGCCCTCCGGGACGAGTGGCGGTCCCGGCTAACGGGGGAGGAGCTCTCGGCCCTTCGGGCGGTCAACGAGAAGCGGGTGCCGCGTTCGACGGTCGGCCCGACGGTAGACGAGGCCCTCCGCTGGGCGGTGGAGCACGTCTTCGAACGGGAGGCCGTGGTTCGGGTGCGGCGGTTGCTTGCCGCTGTCCTCCGCCGCGGCGTCGGGTGGGTGAGCGTCGGTGACCTGCGGGCGGCTCTCCCGCGGCACGGCCTCATCATCCGGGAGCAGCGCGGTCAGTCGGTCGTGACCACGGAGCCGGTGCTCCTCGAGGAGCTCCGGATGCTCCGCTTCGCCCGTTCCGGACGGGGCCGGTGTTTACCGCTCGTCCTCGAACCGAACCTCATTCGCGACGGCCACCTTGGCACGGACCAGCGGGCGGCGGTCCGGCACCTGGTCAACTCCCGGGACCGGGTGATGATCCTCCGCGGGGCGGCGGGCACGGGAAAGACGGCCCTGATGAGGGCGGCGGTCGGGGCGATCGAGGCTTCCGGCAAGCGGGTTATCACGTTAGCACCGTCCGCGGTCGCGGGCCGTGGCGTGCTCCGAGGGGAGGGGTTTTCGGAGGCCGACACCGTCGCGCGGTTTCTGGTGGACGAGCGGTGGCAGCGCGAAGCAGCGGGGCAGGTGTTGTGGGTGGACGAAGCGGGGCTCTTGGGGACGCGAGCCGTTACCCTCCTCTTCAGGCTCGCCGAGCGGTTGGGCATCCGCGTGATCCTGTCGGGCGACGTACGCCAGCACGGGCCGGTGGATCGGGGGCTCCCGTTGCGGATCCTGCAAACCGAGGCCGGGCTTGTGGCGGCGGAGGTAAACACGATTCGGCGGCAGCGGGGTGAGTATCGGGAGGCCGTCCGACTCCTGGGGGCCGGGAGGACGGCCGAAGGGTTCGACCGGCTGGTGGAACTCGGGTGGGTGCGCGAGGTTTCCGGTGAGGGACGGAACACGGCGCTCGCGCGGGAGTACGAGGCGAGCGTTTCGTCCGGCAAGTCAACCCTCGTCGTGGCCCCGACCCACCTCGAGGGGGAGGCCGTCACGACTCGAATCCGCGAGGTCCTCCTCGCGGCAGGCCGGCTCGGTCGAGCCGACCACGCTTACACCAGATTGGAAGCGAAGCTTCTGACGGTCGCGGAGCGACAGCTGGGGAGTAACTTCGAGGAAGGTGATGTGGTCGAGTTCCAGGTCTCGGCCCCGGGCTTCCGACGCGGTACCAGATACGTGGTATCCCAGGCTGGCGCTCCGGCCGTTGTGGTCCGCGACCCGAGGGGGTTTGTTTGCCGGCTGCCGCTCGGCAAGGCCGAGCGGTTTTCGGTTTACACACCCCGACCGATCACTCTCTCTGTCGGGGAGCGAGTTCGAGTCACCAAGAACGGGTGGTCGATCGGCCGCGATCGGCGGCTCGACAACGGCTGGCTAGACACGGTCTCGGGGTTTACGAAAAAGGGGGAGATCGAGTTTGAGTCTGGGGCACTTGTCCCGCCCGACTACGGGCATCTGACTTACGGCTACGTCATCACCTCTCACGCCTCGCAGGGGAAGACCGTTGATCGCGTGGTGTTAGCGGCATCTTCGGACTCGTTTACGGCGGTCGGCCGGGAGCAACTGTACGTGAGCATCTCCCGCGGGCGGGAGATGGCGATGGTGTTTACCGACGACCTCGATGCCCTCCGTCAAGCCGTCCAAAGGTCGGACCCTCGGACGGCGGCAGTGGACGCGGTTCGCGAGCGCGAGCCGGGGTTATCGAGGTGGGAGTCGTGGCTCCTACGGAACGTCGGTTCGATCACCCCACGCACGGGTCAAGAGCAGGGGGCTGCTCCGGTACGCTTGTCCCCGCAGAGAGTCGGGGGACCACGGAGGGGACCTTGAGCGACGGGGACGAGGACATCTTTCAGCGGCGGTCGATCCGGCTTCCACGGTCTGAGACGAGCGGCGGGGCGCTGGCCGAGTATTCCGCGTTCGGCCTCGAGGAGTATTTCGGCGAGGTCCTGCCGACGCTATCGTTCCGCCTGAAGGACGGAAGACAGTTTGCGAAGCCCTACCACCGGCTCGACGAGGTGAGCTTCGACCCTTCGCACGGGGTGGGCCTCGAGTATCCGGACGTGGCCATCACCCTCCGCGGTCGAAACCTGGCCCCGCTCTACGTGCTCATCTGCGCTTACAAGGTCCGCTGGGTCCAAGAGGCGGGGCGGGCGCTGACGCTCCTCGTCCCCGAATCCGAGACCGTGGTTGAGGCGATCACGCGCGGCCCGGGTCAATACGCGTAAACGTCAACAACGGGGGAGTGCATCAGTGTAGCACATGCCACCCTTGGCAAGCACGATCGGTTCGCTCACGCGTCCTCACGAGTTGCCTCGCCTTCCTTTCGGCTCCCTTCGGTAACTCGGTTTCAGTTCGGCCAGGCGAAGGTTTCATAGGTAGTCGGACAGGGTAACGGGTTGAGCGTCTGCCATTCTTCCTTTGGCGTGTATTCGCGCGTCGTCGTCATTGTCGTTCTCTCAGGCACGGCCGAGCCGCTTGGCTCGGCCTACCGCTTAGATTTCTTCCGGCTCTTCGTCCGGCAGCATGACGACCAGCGAATGGTTCCCCTCGTCGTCCGGCCACGAGTCCGCCCGGAGGGTGAGGAGTTCCGGGGCACCCTTCGGCTTCTGCACCAGGACTTGGAACGTGATCGTCCGGATCGGCTTCAGTGACCGGAGGACCGCGTGCATGAGCCTCCTGAGGATGTCCCGAATCCGGCCGTCCTCGGATTGCCAGAACAACCCCTTCGGAACCTCGACGCACTCCATCCAAACGCCCTTGCTCATGACGACGGGCCACTGGAACCCGGCCCGCTTTGCGGCCTCCGTCACGTCAACCAGCACCCCTTCTTCGAGTGCAACCCTGCGGGTGTAAGTAGCGAGCAAGTCTATATCACTGAGCATAATTCATTCTCCATTTCGTTTCGTGCCGCGACCGTCCCCGAGCCACAAGCCAATGCTCCCCGCCTACGGCCTGCCCGAAAATTCGCTTTTTCGGCGAAGGGGACCGGGGATTTCGCCCCTTCGGTTTAATTCGGCGGGCAGAATCTGCCCGGATCGAACCAGTCTTTAGAGCACGTTGCAAGCTCGCGGGCGGGGCCGTCGTCCGAGCGGGAGGGAAACGTCTACACCGGGCGAGTGCATCAGTGTAGCAGGCCTTGGTTTTCCCTCCGTCCTACGTGGTACTCGCCCCGATTCGGAATACGGCCCCGCCGATGTCACGGCGGTTCCTCTGAGCCGTAGGTAGCCGTTTACAAATCCCTAGTCACGGCTCCCGTCCCGTCGGCTGTGGCTCCTGAACCCCGGTCCCACGCCGTCCGTATCACGCATCCTCGTGAACGGTTTGGCCGCGGCTAGCCCGAGCGTCACCCTTCGTATGGCAACATCACGGTGTAGACGGGGGCCCCGCAGGCGTCGGGCCCGATGACCACCTTGACCGTGCGGGTGGCGACCGTCTTGGGGTCCACCTCGACGTCGGCCGTCGCGTAGACGATTTGCCATCCCTGCCATGAGCGGGGGAGGCCGAGCCTGAGGTCGGTAAAGAAGACCGAGAGCCGAAGGCCCTCGGCGGACTCGCCCGCCTCGCCCCGCGTCGTGAAGTAGGCGTCCCAGAGGGCGGCGGTCATCGCGACGGGGCGACCGAACCCCTCCCGTGCGGCCGCGGCCGTCACGTCGACGAGCCGCCCGCTCCCGAGCGCCGCCGCGCGGTCGAAGGGCAGGGCGACCTCCTTCGCGGTGAACGTCCGCTTCCGCCTGGCCGCGAGGGGCCGCTTCCAGGCCCACGGGGCGGGCACCTCGCGGCCGCGGACGGCTTCGGCCCATCGGGCGAGGGCTTCGACCCGTCGGAAGATGTGGTCCTTCGGCCGCCCCTCCGCCACGTAGTCTACGCGTTCGTCGTCCCAAAGGTAGTTGACCACCGCCTCGACGGCGGCGAGTACGTCTTGGGTTTGATTTTTCGTTTTCACTGTGTTCATGTCCTATGTCCCACTGTTGGCGGCCGCGGGCTCTGCCCGCGGCCCGCCGTGTTTACGCCTCCTCGGGTAGCTTGATGGTGAGGGCCTCGTTGCCACCTGCATCGACCTCGAGGGCGACGCGGACGGTGTCCCGCTTGAAGTGGAACCGCCGCTCGTCGCCGTCCACGAACACCCGCTCGCTCGTGAGGGAGCGGTTCAGGTAGTGGACGTGGTCCCACACGCGGCCGAGCAGGAGGTGCAGTTTTCGGCACTCCCCGAACCAGTCCTGGGCATCCCGCTTGGCGACGTACGCCTCCCACGCATTAACCGACACGTAGACAGGAACGAGCCAGCCGTGCATTCGGGCAACGTCGGTGACGTCGACGAATAGGCCGTCCTCGATTGCGTCTTGCCAGGTGAAGTCCAGTCGTAGTGGTTGTTTCATATCCATTTTCATCCTCCAAATATTTCGCCCCGCGTCCGTCCCCGCGGCGGGGCGTATTCCCCTCCGCCTGATTGCCCCCAACCACGTTTTTTTGGTCGAGGGGGGGACTGATGGGGCACCCGACCCGCCCATCAGTCCCCCCCTCGGCCGAAAAACGTCCCCCACGGACACGGCCGCCCTGCCCCCGGCCGTGACAAGAAAGGTGGCCCGTCCCGCGTGTCCGGGAAGGGAGCGAGCCGAATGCACGGCCGAGTGGCGGAGCGGACCGAGCCCCCTTCCTCAAACCCCAAAACAACAAGGCGGGGGGTCGGCACGAGGCGTGCTGGCGAGCGGCGCATGCCAAACAAATCGAGGGCACGGCCGGCCTGCCCCCCGGCCGTGACGGGAAAGGAGCCGTCGGAGGTGCGAATGCGGTAGCGAGCCGATGCACGGGGAGTGGCGGAGCGGACCGACCGAAGTCCTCAAAACCAAAAACAAGGGAGGCTTCGGTTGGCACGAGCGTGCGGCGAGCGGGGGGTTAGGGGAAGAGGCTCGGGGTCATGGCCGGTCCCGGCCAGTCGGGCAGGCGGTACCCCCGCTTGTCCCGCCGGTTGACGAGCTCCCCGGCCGCCGTGAGGTCGGCGAGGGCCTTGGCGACCGTCCCCGGCCCGTGCCCCGCCCGGGCGTCGCGGAGGATGCGGACGAGCTGCTTCCGGGTGAGCGGGCGGCCGGCCGCGCGGACGGCGGCCAGGATGTCATGCCGGCACCCGAGCCGCCGGGTGCCGCCCCGCGCCCGGTGCCCACCTGCGGTCGGCATCCGCGTCGCCGCGTCCCAGACGAGGACGAGGCAGGCGAGGCGGTCGTCGGCTGCGACGACGCGGACCGACGGTACGGTCGGGAGGCCGGCGAGGGACTGGAGGAGGGTGAGGGCCGCGGCCTCAACGACGGATCGTGGCGTGGTGGACACGGTTGGTGACCCGGAGGAACAAACGGGAACACGGATTCCGGCTTCCTGCGGTTGGGCGTCGCCTCCCTGGAGTGTACAGTCGAGACGGCGAATAGTGAACGCCCAAACACTAATTCGGTGACTGCGACGGGTGAGGGCGTGGCTCTCACCGAACTTTCAGCCGGCACTCAGCACCCGCTCACGGCCGCTCGGGTAGGACGGCATGGTCTTTCGAAGGGGGAGAAGCATGTTGACGCTCTTGTCGTACCTTTGCCCGCCGGCCGCCGTGCTCGCGACCGGCCAGCCGCGGGCCGCGGCCAAGACCGCGGGGCTGACGCTCCTCTTCTTCGTCCCGGGGGTCATCCATGCCCGGCGGGAGGTGGAGCGGTACACCGTGGCCCGCCAGTACGAGGCCGTGTTCCGGGCGATGGGGCTTCCCCCGGCGTGAGGCCCAAACTGAGCGACAGCCGAACCCGGCTCCAGACGGTCGGGCATACTTAGGTATGCGCAAGGCCACTTGACGGGACGGCGGCGGCGTGCGGTATCATGCGACCATGTTGCAAGCCGCCGCCACCGCCCTCCTCGCCCGGTTCGACGCCGTCACCCCGCGGGACGGCGACGAGCTACGCGCGCTCGACAACGAGCGGGGTTGGGTCGAGGCCCTCGCGCACCTCGTGCGGCACGGGATGCTTACGGAGGAGGGCTTAGGAGAGGCTGCCAAGATCTTTGAAGCGAGTGCCGAGTGGGTTGGGGGGTTCGAAACGGACCTCGTCCTACCCCCCGCGGAAGTGGTGGATGAACCAATGATCGTCGGGCTGCCAACGTCGCCTCCCGCTAATCCGCACGAATAGTCCTCTCCAGGGTTCCCTCGATTGGGGTGTCAACGAGTCACTTCAATCCCGGTCGCCAGATACTCCGTGTGAGTCCGAAACAACAGGTCGCCGTGCCCTCGGACCCGCCACGGAGGCCTTAGGCCGAGTAGGGAACGAAGTGGACCCAAGAGTTTCCCGTGTCGGGCAACGAGACCACCGAGGAGATGAGTAACAGCACCTCTGCCGCGTGCGGTAGTTGGACGGCGACGACCGCCCCGCCCCCGAGGCCGAGTTCCTCCCACTCCCGAGTCCAGACGCGGAACCGTAACCCGTCCGGGTGGGGCACGATCCTGCCGAACGTCTCCCGCCCGTTAAGTCCAAGAATGCACTCTCTCCACATGACGGCACCGTAGGTGGTGAACCAGAGTACGATAGGCCGCCGTGGGTCCCGCTTGCTATGTCGGAAGTTCGGTCAGGGGCAGGTCGCCTAGGAGCGGCGGCCTTCCGCGTGTCGAGCGTGTCCATTCGTTGACAACGTTTCTCCCGCCGTGATACTCTGGGATCGATGATCCGTTGAAGGAGGCCATTGCAACTCAACATCTCCATCCCCGATGACCTCGTTCTGCCGCTTCAAGCGGCACACGGTTCTGACCTCGGCCGGGCGGCCCTCGAACGGCTGGTCGTCGACGGGTACCGGGCCGGGACGCTCTCTGCCCATCAGGTCCAACAACTGTTGAACTTCACCGACCGCTACATGGCCCGGGCTTGGCTCGGCCGCATGGGTGCGTCAGAGAATTACACGCTGGCCGACCTCGAGGCCGACCGCGCGGCCCTCGACCGCCTTCTGGTCCGGTAGCCGTGCCGCTCGTCGTCTCCGACACGTCACCCCTTGGCCTGCTCGTGCAAATCGGCCACGCCCACGTCCTCGAAGCCATGTTCGGCCACGTCGTCATCCCGCCCGCCGTCGAGCGGGAACTCACCCACCCGAACGCACCAGAAGTGGTGCGGTCGTTCTGCCGGGCCCTGCCCGCTTGGGCTTCGGTACGGGCTCCCACGACACTTCTCCCGCTCGACCTCGACCCCGGGGAGACGGCGGCCATCAGCTTGGTCGTCGAACTCGCCGCACCGGTCCTCATCGACGAGCAGGCCGGGAGGGCGGTCGCGCAGGGACGCGGGCTCACGGTGGTCGGGGCGGTCGGCGTGCTCGAGCGGGCGGGCGGGCTGGGCTTGATCGCCGACCTCGCTGCGGTACATGGGGCGATCCGCCGGCTGCCGTTTCACGTCTCGGACGGCGTCCTCGACGCCTCGCTCACCCGGCACGAGGAACACGTGGCGCGCCGAGGCCGGAACTGCCCCTGAGAACGCATGAGCCGTGGCTACGAGAACGGGCCGACCGCACCGCGCGGTCGGCCCGTCGGGGATGCCAGTTCAGTTCTCCGGCTGGCGGGACAGCTAGCGGGTCAGTACAGGTCGGCGCGGAGGTTCCCGGCGGCTACCCGCAAGTCGTCCGGGTCGATGTCATTGTTATCGGCGTCCGGGCTTCCGGTATCGTAGGGGAGCGAATCCCTCCGTGCCGCCGCGGCCTCGACGACGGTGGCGACCATGTTCAACAGACCGCGAAGGCCGTGGCGGCGGATCAGTTCTTCGATCTCGTGCATGGGATTCTCCGGTTCGGGAAGGCAAGGGGTTCGCCGACCGGGGCCGCAATGGCTATGGCCCCGGTGCCGGCGACGGGTTAGGGCTGGCTCGAGGGTGGTTGTTGCAACCGGTGGAGGTACTCGACGGCCCGGCTCGCGTGGCTCGCGGCCGTGAAGATGGCCCGTGTGTCGGCCTTGAGCACCCGGAGCCAGCAGGCGAGGTAGGCCGCGTGGTTCTCCCGCACCCCGGGTGTGATGCCGAGGTCGGCACACAAGAACGCGGCCCCGAGTTCGGCGATGAGTTCCTCGACCGCGTACCCGTCGTCCCCGAACCGCTTACCGCCGAGGTCGCGGGCGAGGCGGGTCGGGTGCTTCGTCCAGTGGATCGACTCGTGGGCCCGGGTCGCGTAATAGGCCTCGCGGTCCTCGAACGACTCGTAGGGCGGCAGCCCGATGTAGTCTTCGGCAGGGGAGTAGTACGCCCGGTCCCCGCCGTGCCGGGTGTCGGCCCCCGTGCGGGCGAAGAACGCCTCGGCGTCCTCCAGCCGTTCGGCCACGTTGCGTGACGAGAGTTCCGAGGGTCGGAACCGTTCGGGTAGGCCCTCGACTTGGCAGGCGTTGAAGACCGTGTAGGCCTTGAGGAACGGGATCCGCTCGGTCGTCTCCTCCCCCGTCTCCTCGTCGGTCCCCTTCCGCTCGAAGGTGTTCGCGTACACCACCTGGGTCCCTTTCTCGCCCTTCCGCACGAACCCGCCGAGGGCCTTCGCCTGGTTGAACGTGAACCAGTAGGGCGAGGTATACCCCTTCTCGAACGCGGTCAGCCAGAGGACGATGACGTTCACCCCCTGGTAGGGTTCGCCCGTGGTGCGGAGCGGCCGCGAGACCCCGCCCGTGGCGTACGGGGCGGCCCACGGCTGGTGCCACGGCCGCACGCCGCGTTCGAGTTGGGCAGCGATTCGCTCCGTGATCGCCGCGTACACGTCCGTCCGTTCTCCCGTCGCCATGATGACTGTCCCCCGTCTTTAATGAATTGGGTCCGTTTGGTTGCCCGCGCAACCGAACGGAACAGGGGCGGAAGGTGAGAGGGGGGAACGCCGTCAAGGACGGAGGGGCGGGAGGGGCCCGTCTGCACAAGCGAGGCTCTGGGAGCGCGGAAGATGGGAGCGGGCCCGCCCAGGAGCCAGAGCGAGCGGATGCGAGCGGCGGGCATCCTTGACGGCGTGGGGGATTCACCCCCTTGCCTTTCGTTTCGCTGGTAGCCAGGCCGCGGCCGTTGCGTTAGCCTCGGGCTGATGGTGTCAAGGAAACGCCCAGTGCTCGCCCCGGACGGACAATCGAAGAAGGACCGCGAACGCCGCAAGGCGGAGGGAGCGCTGCCCCCGGCCGACCGCGGTGCGGTCGTGTACGAGGGCCTCCATCAAGGCGTCGTCGAGCTGCTGGAGTCCGCGAGGCGCTCGGCCGCGCGGGCCGTGAACGCGGTCATGACGGCGACCTACTGGGAAATCGGGCGGCGGATCGTCGAGGTGGAACAGGGCGGGACCGGGCAGGCGGAGTACGGGGCCGAACTCGTAAGCCGCCTCGCCGACGACCTGACCGCCCGGTTCGGCCGCGGGTTCGCGAAGAGCAACCTCTACCAGATGCGGGGCTTCTACCTCGCCTACCGCGACACTTTCCAGACGGCGTCTGGAAAGTTGACGGCCGCGCGGGTAGATCCCTCGACCGTCGTGGCTCGGCTCGCCGAGCGGTTCCGGCTCCCGTGGTCGCACTACGTCCGACTCCTCCGGGTGGAGAACACGGCTGCGCGCGCGTTCTACGAGGCGGAGGCGTTCCGCCACGGATGGACCGTCCGCCAGCTCGACCGCCAGGCCTCGACCCTCTTCTACGAGCGGACGCTCACGTCGCGGAAGAAGCCCGCCATGATCGAGAAGGGGGCCACCCCTAACGCGGACGAGCGGCCGACCCGGCTCGACGAGTTCCAGGACCCGTTCGTGCTCGAGTTCCTCGACCTGAAGGACGAGCACACGGAGTCCGACCTCGAAGGTGCGTTGCTCCACAAGCTGGAAGACTTCCTGTTGGAACTCGGCGGCGAGTTCTGCTTCGTCGGCCGACAGCGGCGGGTCCGGATCGGGGACAGTTGGTTCAAGGTGGACCTGCTGTTCTTCCACCGGCGGCTCCGGTGCCTGGTCGTCATCGACCTCAAACTCGGACGGCTAACGCACGAGGACCTGGGGCAGATGCAGATGTACGTGAACTGGCACGCGGCGGAGGCGACCCTCGAGGGCGAGAACCCGCCGATCGGGCTCATCCTCTGCACGGACAAGGACGAGGCGGTGGTGCGGTACACGCTGCCGGAGGGGAAGGAGCGGATCGTCGCGAGCCGGTACAAGGTCCACCTTCCGAAGGAGGCGGAGCTCGCGAGGGAACTTCAACGCGAACGAACGGCACTCGAGTCGAACCGCAAGGTCAGGAAACCGTGGTGACGGACCGGGGTAGGTGGTCGCCGCTTGGAGTTCGGCCGTATTCGTGGTAAGGATCGGCCCGCATGCAGAGCATCACGAACGACACCTTCGGCCCGCTCATCGCCTACCTGGTCCCAGGGGCGACGGCCCTAGTGGGCCTCAGCCCCTTTCTGCCGGTCGTAGAAGGGTGGCTTGCAAGTTCGCCTGCGAACCCGCCCACGATTAGCGGCCTCCTCTACCTTAGCCTGGCCTCTCTCACCTCGGGCATGACGGTGAGTGCAGTGAGGTGGGCGACCATCGACGCGCTCCATGCCCGGACCGGCGTGCCCGCCCCGAGCCTGAACTTCGCCCGGCTCCTCGGCCGGGTCGAAGAGTATCGCCTGCTCATCGAGATCCACTACCGACACTACCAGTTCTACGCGAACATGTTCGTCGCCGTCATCATCGCCTATGCGGGCTATCGGGCAGCCGCGGGTTGGCAAACACTCGGGTTGCCCGATCTCGCAACCGCGGTCCTCGAACCGATCTTCTTTTTCACGTCGCGTGACACGCTGAAGAAGTACTATGCCCGAACGGTCCAACTCTTCACGCCCCGCGCCCCCGGCCGGCCGTGATTTCTCGCTCGAGTTGACGGGCGAAATCGGGGAGGGGCATCTGTAGAGCGGCCAGGACGGTACGTAGCTGGATGATGTCGAGCCGGGTTTCGCCGCGTTCGACCTTGCTGACGAACGACTGAGACCGGGCGAGGGCGGTGGCCAGACCGACTTGCGTGATGCCGGCGTCCACCCGCGTCTTCTTGAGGAGCCGCAGGAACGCGTCGTACTCGCGGGTGTAGATCGACTTTTCCATCGCCCCTCTTGCGATCGAGGTGCGGCGATGGTACAGTCGGAGATCGAATAGTCAGACTTCGACTATTCGTGTCCCGTTCCCCCACTCGAAAGAGGTGAGTCATGGCCAACGGCGGCCACCCCCCTAAGCCGAAGCCAAAGCCGGCGAAGCCACGTCCGTCCAAGCCGTCCAGGCAGGCGTAAGTAGCGAGGCCGGCCCGGTTCAGCGTTTCTCACTGAACCGGGCCGGCCTCCGTACTCTCACGGTCCTTTTCACTCCCTGTTGCCCGTCGATGCCCGACACATTTTGGCCGACAGTCCTTCCGACCGCTCCCACGCTTGATGTGCTTGTCGAGAGAGCCATTTCTAAAACGAGATCGCTGCTAAGATTTGTCGGCGTCCGGTTTCGGAATGAGCACCGCCGCTAGCAACTGGGCGCGGGTGTTGACCCCGAACGCCCGGTACAGCCGCTTGACGTGGTCGTGGACCGTGTACCGGCTCAGTCCGAGCCGGGCCGCCACCTCCTTCTCCGTGTGCCCGGCCGCCAGCAGATCGAGTACCCGCCGCTCGGCCGTGGACACGGCCGGGGCGGCCGCTGGCTCGGCCGGCATGGTCGCCGTGGACGGGTCGTGCCACTCCCCGCCCCAGTCGAACTCACACGCGACCCGCCCGAACGCCACCGTTGCCACGTCCCCGAGCGGCCCGGCGGCGACCCGCTCCCCGTCCACGTACGTCCCGTTCGAGCTCCCGAGGTCCCGGACGACGGCCGACGGCCCCTCCCCGACCTCGATGACGGCGTGCCAGCGGGAGACGCCGGGGTGGTCGAGGCGGACGTCGGAGTCGAGGACCCGGCCGACGGTGTGCGTGCCGGGGCCCAGGATGAACGTCCTGGGGAGGCCCGCGGTCGGGACGACGAGGCGGGCGAGGATGGGCATGGCAAGACCCCAAAAAAATGGCCCCAGTCGGGCAAAATCCCCTGTTTAGGGGATTGCTCGGGCGGCCGGAGGCAGGGATACTCACCCGGCTGAGGGTAGCGGCCCGACCAGGCCGGCTCAAGGAAAAACCAACCGAGATTCCATCCGTTTGCGAAATTGTTAATTTGTACACTATTCGGCTCTTTGACCCAACTTCGTTCGGAGTGTCACTCGTGCGTCACCTCGCTCGTCGGCTCCTGACCCGATACCTCCTCCCGGCCAGTTCCCAGAAGCCCCGTCAGCCCTTCAAGCCGGTGGTCGAGCCCCTCGAGGACCGGGTCGTGCCGGACGGCCGCCCGCTCCCGCTGCCGTTCGTGTTCGCCGGGGCCGGGACCGGCAAGCCGCCGACCGTCGTCGGGTACCACGCCGACACCGGGGCGGTCGCGTTCGAGCGGGCGGCGTTCGAGCCGGGGTTCGCCGGCGGCGTCCGGGTGGCGGCCGGGGACGTGAGCGGGGACGGCATCCCGGACCTCGTCGCCGCCGCCGGGCCGGGCGGCGGGCCGCGGGTGCGGGTGTTCGACGGCAAGACCGGGGACCAGATCGCCGGGCCGCTCGGCAGCTTCTACGCCTACGCCAAGGGGTTCAAGGGCGGGCTGCACGTCGCCGCCGGGGACGTGAACGGGGACGGCCGGGCGGACGTCATCACGGCCGCGGACAAGGGCGGCGGGCCGCACGTCAAGGTGTTCAGCGGTAGCGACGGGACGGTCCTGGCCAGCTTCTACGCGTTCGACCCGGCGTTCACGGGCGGGGCGACGGTGGCGGCCGCCGACTTCACCGGGGACCGCCGGGTCGAGGTGGCGGTCGGGGCCGGGCCGGGCGGCCCGCCGCGGGTCAAGGTGTTCGACCCGATGACGGGGGGCGTGATCGCCGGACCGCTCGGGGAGTTCCTGGCGTTCGAGCCGGGGTTCAAGGGCGGGGTGAACGTCGGCACCGACGCGCTGGCCGGGGACGTGACCGGGGACGGGACGCCGGACCTGGTGGTCGGGGCCGGGGCCGGGGGCGGGCCGCGGGTGCGAGTGTTCGACGGGGCGACCGGGGCGGGCGTCCGGGACTTCTTCGCGTTCGACGAGAAGGTGACGGCCGGGGTGCGGGTGGCGACGGCGTTCGTTACCGACGACCCGCACGCCGACGTGGTGGTCGGGACCGGGCCGGGGCCGACGGCCCGAGTCAAGGTGTTCGACGGGCTGTCGACGGCCGAGCTGGCCGCCCCGATGAGCCCGTACACCCCGTTCGGGAAGGCGTTCGCCGGCGGCGTGTACGTGGCCGCGAGCAACGACCCGCCGGTCGTGACGAGCGGCGGGGGCGGGTACTTGTATGAGGACCCGAGCATCGGGGGCTCGGAGACGTTCCTCATCTACGCCGGCAGCCCGGTGGAGGAACCGGTCACGTTCAACTACCGGCTAGCCGGCGACGCGATCAACGGTCGGGACTACGTGTCTACCCCCGGCACGGTCACCGCGGGCCTCGGCACCATCACCATGAATGTCGGGGAGGACTCCGTCTACGTCACCGTCTACCCGCTCGACGACAAGTGGTTGGAGGGCGACGAGGATATCACGTTCACCCTGCTGCCGGGGGCCGGGTACTCGATCGGGTCGGGCGGGGCCGGCCCGTGGACGATCACCATCGTGGACGACGACGACGACGAGACCGACTTCACGTCCCCGCCCGACCCGCACGGCGGGATGGACGTGTCGCGGGGCTGCGACTGCGGGTGCGGGGCGCCCGCGTCCGAGCCGGTCGAGATGACGAAAACGCTGACCCGGGACCTGCCGATCGACACGAAGTCGCCCGTTGACAAGGCCACGGGCGGGCACCGCAACGCCATGATGACGCCCGGCGACGACAAGGACGCCCAGGTCCAGGACCTCCTGTCCCGCGATTCCGACCCGCCGGGCCGGTCGATCCCGGTGGCCGGCCAAGCCACCGGCGGCGCCCCGTCCGGATGGAGTGGCCACCCGGTCCGGTACGCCGACGGGCTGCTCCAGTACGTCGCCGCCGACCTCTGGTCGGACGGCCTCGGCGGGCCGCTCGGCGTCAGCCGGATGTGGTCGAACAACGCCAACTACTCGGCCGGCGGGCTGTTCGGCCCCGGCTGGTCGGACGGGTTCCAGCCGTTCGCCCTGGCCACCGCCGACGAGACCGTGGTGGCCGTGGTGCTCAACGGCTCTACGGCGATCTACTTCGACGAGACCACCCCCGGCCAGTACGTGGCCCGCCACTTCGGGCAGGAGACGCTCACCGACACCGGGACGGGGTTCACGCTCAAGACGCCCACGGGCGGCCAGGTCACGTTCGGGGCGGCGACGACGCTGACGGACGGCCGGGGGATGCACCGGTTCGCGTCGAGCACGGACGGCGATGGGGTCACGACGAGCGTGGTCAGCACGTCCGGCGGGCGGCCGACGGAGGTGCAGCGGGCCGCCACGGTCGGCGGGGTGACGCACACCGCCTCCCTCGTATTCGCCTACGGGACGACGGGCGGGGCGACCGACCGGGTCACGTCCGCGACGCTCCGGCGGAAGGTCGGGTCGGGGGCGTGGGAGACGGCCCGGTCCGCCGAGTACACGTACTACAACACCGGGGCCGCGAACGGCCGGGCCGGGGACCTGCGGACGGCGACCATGAAGGACGCTTCCGGGACCGCGCTGGAGACGGAGTACTACCGGTACTACACGGCCTCCGGGGGCCTGAAGTACGCCGTCCGCGGCGAGTCCCTCCGCCGGGCCACGGCCGCCCACGGGACGACGTTGGATTCCATCTCGGACACGAACCTCGCGCCGTTTAGCGACCACTACTTCGAGTACGACTCGCAACTGCGGGTGACGAAGGAGGTCGCGGGCGGGGCCGGATGCTCGGCCTGTTCGGGCGGCCTGGGTGAGTTCACGTTCGCCTACACGACCAGCACGGCCGTGCCGGAGAACGTCAACGAGTACGCCCGGTTCTGGAAGGTGAAGACGGTCGAGACGCTCCCGGACGGGAGCACGAACACGGTGTACACGAACGCCCGCGGGGCGACGCTCTTGAAGGTGTTCCACGACGCGGCGACGAGCACCGACGCGGCGACGTTCCACGCCTACGACGAGGAGGGCCGGCGGGTCCTGACGGCATCGCAATCGGCCATCACCGGGTGGAGTGACTCGTACCCCGACCTGCTGAACCGGGTGGCCGGCGACTACCAGTACCTCTCCGACACCCAGGGTTTGGTCGAGCGGGTGGACTGGTACTACACGACGACGGCGACGACGAGCACGGCGGGGGCGGCGGCCGGCTACCTCCAGGGGACGAGCCTCCAGCGGGGCGAGTACGGCGTGCCGGTGCCGCAGTCGAAGGTCACGTACATCGCGCGGACGGCCGGCGGGGTGACCGGGTACCAGCCGGCGGCGGAGACGGCGTACCGCAACGCCGACGGCACGGGCGGGGTCACGACCACGTACGCCTTTACGTGGGACACCGGGACGCACGCGATCCGGTCGGCGGCGGTGACGAACGCGGTGGTCTCGACCGGCCAGAACGGGTCCGGGTCGGCGACGGGCGCGACGGTCGTACTGGATTCGCTCGGGCAACCGGCGTGGGCGAAGGACGCGGGCGGGTTCCTGACGTACACGGCCTACGACCCGGCGACCGGAGCGGTCGTCAAGGTGATCGAGGACGTGAACACGGCGAACACCGGGGACTTCACCGGGCTGCCGTCCGGGTGGAGCACGCCGTCCGGCGGCGGGCTGCACCGGATCACCACCGTCGAGGTGGACGCCCTCGGCCGGCCAACGAAGGTGACGAGCCCCGGCGGGGTGGTGGACTACACGGTGTACAACGACGCCGCCCGCGAGGTCCGGCACTACCCCGGCTGGGATTCGACTTCCAACGCCCCGACCGGCCCCACGGTCGTCAGCCGGGCGGACGCGACCGGGACGTACAGCGAGGTCCTCACCATGACGGCGACGCCGGCCGTCAGCGGCGGCCGGCCGACGGGCACGGAGTCGGTCTCCGGCCTCAAGTCCCTGTCGCGGACGTTCTATAACGACGCCGGCCAAGCAGTCGCGCAGCACGACTACTTCGACCTGACCGGCCTCACGTACACCACGAGCGCGTCGCTCGGCACCCAGGGGACGCACTACTACCGGACGGAGCAGCGGATCGGCAAACAGGGGCTGCCGAACCGGACCCTCAGCCCGGCCGGGACGATCGCCCGGACCGAGTACGACGGCCAGGGCCGGCCAGTGAGCGAGTGGGTCGGCACGGACGACACGCCGACGACCGGGTTCTGGTCGCCCTCGAACACGGCCGGGACGGACCTGGTGAAGGTGGCCGCGTACGAGTACGACGGCGGCGGGGCCGGGGACGGGAACCTGACGAAGGTGACCCTGATCCCCGGCGGCGGGGCGGCGGACCGGGTGACCCGGATCAGCTACGACTGGCGGGACCGGCCGGTGGCCGTGAAGGAGGGGGTGGAGACGACCGAGTCCACGGCCGTCAACCGGCCGATCACGTACCTCGTGTACGACAACCTCAACCGCGTCACGACGGACCTCGTGTTCGACGGGGACGGGGTGACGGTCGCCGACGCGAACTCGGACGGCGTTCCGGACCAGCCCTCGGCCGGCCTCCTCCGCGCGAAGTCCGTGACGAGCTTCGACGACCTCGGCCGGGCGTACCAGCTCGACCGCTACGGCGTGAACCAGTCCACCGGGTCGGTCGCCACGACGCCGCTCACGGCAAAGGCGTGGCGGGGGCCGCGGGGCGAGGTGGTCAAGGCCCTGGCCCCCGGCGGCCTCGTCGAGAAGGCGGCCTACGACGGCCTGGGCCAGCCCACGTTCCTGTACACGACCGACGGCGGCGGCGACTCGGCCTACGCCGACGCGCTGACAGTAACCGGCGACACGGTGTTCGCCCAGGTCGAGCCGGCGTTCGACGCCGACGGCCGGGTCATCAAGGTCACAAGCCGGGAGCGTCGGTACGGGGAGACGGGCACCGGGGGGCTCGGGACCGCGACGACTGGGGTGCGGGCCCGACTGGCTCACGTCGGGTACTACTACGACGGCGGCGGGCGACTCGTCGCCGAACTGGACGTCGGCACGAATGGCGGCGTCAACTGGTCGCGGCCGGGGAGCGTCCCCACACCTTCCGGGTTCAATCACGTCACGAGCTACGCCTACGGCACCGACGGGCTGCCGTACGAGGTGGTCGCGCCGGACGGGGTGGCGTACCGGGCGGAGTTCGACGCCCTCGGCCGCCCCACGAACGAGACGGCGGCCTACGGCACGGCAGACGCCTTCACGACGAGTTACGCCTACGACTCCGGCGGCCGCCTCTCGACCGTGACGCTACCCGGCAGCCGTGTCACCAAGTACGCCTACGACACGTTCGAGCGGGTGAGTGGCGTCACCGAGCGGTACGGCACGGCCCTCGCACGGACGTCCGAAGTCGTTTACAACCGGCTGGGCGAGACGGTCGGAACGACCGACCCGCTCGGCACTGACGCGGCGGTCGCCTACGACGTGCTCGGCCGCATCACGACCGTGACCGCTGCCGTGGGTCTGGCCGTCGAGCGTAGCGCGTCTTGGACCTACGACGCGCTCGGCCGGGCGGTGTCGGCCACCGACACGCGGGGGTACGTCACGGCGTTCGCCTACGACGACGTGAACCGGACGGCCACGGCCACCGACCCGCTCGGGTACACGACCACCGCCGCCTACGACGCGGACGGCCGCGTGGTCTCGCTGACCGACGCCTACGGCAAGGCTTGGACGACCGACTACGACCTGCAGGGCCGCGTGGTCGAGGCCGCCGACCCGCTCGGGAGCACGACCAAGTACCGGTATTGGGTCGCCGGGGAAGAGATGGTCGTCGTCGACCCGCGCGGGAACACGTCCTCGACCCTCCTCGACCGGTTCGGGAACGTGGGAGCGGTGTTCGATCGTGCCGGGAACATGAACGAGTTCAGCTACGACCCGGCCGGCCGGCTGGTCCAGGCGTTCGACGGCCACGCCACGGAAACCGACTACGACTACGACGCCCTCGGCCGGCTGGTCGGGGTGACCGAGGCGGCCGGCTACGCCGAGGAGCGGACCACTTCCTTCGACTTCAACGCCTCGGGCGACCTCGTGAGCGCGACGAACCCCCGCGGCGTGGTCACAACCTACGGCCACGACACGGCCGGCCGGGTCACGAGCGTCACCCTCGCGGACGGCACGGCCGACGAGCTGCTGTACGAGACGGACTACGACCTCCTCGACCGCGTGGCCGCGACGACGCGGCCCGGCGGCCGGGTCACGGAGTACGGGTACGACGAACTCGGCCAGGTCACGGCCGTGACCGAGGGGGTCGGCACGGCCCTCGAACGGACCACCGCGTTCGACTACGACGATGCCGGCAACCTGGTCACCGTCACCGACCCGCTGAGCCACGCCACGACCTACGGGTACAGCAAGCGGAACGAGCGGACGACGATCACCGACGCCCTGAGCGGTGTGACCACCTTGGCCTACGACAAGGTCGGCAACCTCGTCTCCCTGACCGACCCTGTCGGCAACGAGACGACGTGGGCCTACGACGACGCCCGCCGGATGGTCGAGGAGACCGACCCCCTCGGCAAGGCCACGGGCTACGCGTACGACGAGAACGGCAACGTCGTCGAGGTCGAGGACCGGCTCGGCCGCAAGCGGCTGTTCACCTACGACGGGAACAACCGGAAGCTCACGGAGGTCTGGAAGTCGGCCGCCGGCTCGACGGTCCAGACGCAGACGTTCACCTACGACGCGAACGGCAACCTGCTCACCGCGACCGACCCGGACGGGAGCTACACGCTCACCTACGACGCCCTGAACCGGGTCGCGACGGTCGCGCAGCCGTTCGGCGTCAGCCAGACGTTCACGTACGACGCCAACGGCAACCGGCTGACGGCGAGCGACAGCGCCGGCGGGGTGCTGACGAGCACCTACGACAACCTCGACCGGCTCGCCACCCGCGAGCTGGGCGGCACCGGCGTGACGCCGATGAAGGCGGCGTGGGGGTACGATTCCGACGGCGACATGGCGACGGTGACCCGGTCGGGCAAGTCGGGCGGGTCGTGGGTGACGGCCGGGGTGACGACGTACACCCACGACGACCTCGGCCGGGTGACGAACATCCGGCTGGCGGACGCCTCGAACGCGACCCTCTCGCAGTACGGGTACACGTTCGACGACGCGGACCGGATCACGGCGATGACGGTGAACGGCACGAGCCGGACGTTCGGCTACGACAACACGAACCAGCTCACGGGCGACAACGGCACCACGATCGCTTACGACAAGAACGGGAACCGGACCGGCACCGGATATACGACCCACGACGCGAACCGGATGACGGCCGACGGGACGTGGGCCTACACGTACAACGACGAGGGGCAGCTCGTCGGGAAGTCGAAGTCCGGGGTGTCGTGGAGCTACGAGTACGACCACCGCGGGCAGATGACGAAAGCCACGAGCGGCACGACGGTCGTGGAGTACGACTACGACGCGTTTGGCAACCGGATCGAACGCTCCGCGACGGTCGGCGGAACGACCACGACCGAGCGGTTCGTGGTGGACGGGTGGGACACCGCGAAGCCGGGGGCGGTCGGGACCGAGAACTTCGACGCGGCGATCGACCTGAACGGGTCGAACGCGGTGACGGCCCGGCGGGTGTTCGGGGCCGGGTTCGACGACCTCGTGGGCATGCAGTCCGGGAGCGGCGCGGTCAGCTGGTACGGCACCGACCACCTGGGCAGCGTGCGGCAGGTCTTTGACAATTCGGGCACCGTGACAAACACGGTCGATTACGACGCATTCGGAGGGTTCCTGGGCGGGGTACCGGCTGACCGGTACGCGTACACCGGCCGGGAGTACGACGCCGTGACCGGGCAGACGCACTACCGGGCAAGGGTTAAGGACGGCCACCGGTTCACCACCGAGGACCCGCTACGGTTCGCGACCGGCGATACCAACCTCGCTCGGTATGTCGGTAACGCTAGTCACACAAGGCGCGACCCGAGTGGGTTGGACAGCCTCATCATTGAGAACAACCAAGTCAGCTTTGAACGAACCTATTACATTACTCCATGGGCGAACGGCGGCGTGTACGCAATCGGGTCTCTGGTAGAAATTGAGGGTAGGCAGTACGTCCAACACGGAAGTTATCTGGTTCCCTTGGAACAAGTTCGAGACGCGATCGAACGGACATTTACGATCGGGTACGGGGGCGAGTGGCGTTCCGACCCGAATGCGATGACGGAATGGTTCCGACAACACGATGTGGGCGGGGAAGTGAGAAAGCCGCACGACCAGCGGGCGGTCGCTGATCGCATGTTCGGCCCCGCGGCGACGTTAGGAGGCGATGCGTCACGCGCCGTCAACCAGATGATAACGGATGTCGCCGAGTCGGCACTCCAGGATCTCGCGGTTAAGACTGGCGTCGTCGGAACGGCACTGCTTCTAGGCTGGGCAGTCAAAAAAGGCTATAAAGTCATTCGGAACAGTAATGGAAAGATTACACACTTGGTGGACGAAAGTGGCAATCGCTTGTCTCCTGAAAAATATCGAGAACTACAATCGAAGTTTGCTGAATGCGCCAACTCCACACGAGTGAAGGGACGATTGGTACAGCCTAGAGGTTGCTTTCCTGCCGGCACGCTGGTTACAACAGAAGACGGCCTCAAGCCGATTCAGACTCTTCGTAGCTCAGATCGCGTGTGGGGATATGACCTGACCTCTGGCGTATGGAAGTTGCGCCGGGTCGTCGAGACTTACGAACATGACTACGAGGGCGATATCATATCGCTTGTTGTCGAAGGCGAGGTAATTGAAGCGACCACAAATCACCCTTGCTGGGTGGTAGAGGGTGCAGGGTTGGAACAGCGAAAGCAATCTGACCACGTCCCCGTCACGCCTGCGGGATCGCGACTTCGCGGTCGTTGGATTGATGCTGGCAATCTTCTGGTCGGCGATGTATTGTTTTTGAAATCGGGTCGCCATGCGATTGTCAGCCACCTGTCAGTGCGACAGGCGCGACAGAAGGTATATAATTTCCAAGTTGAGGAAGTTCACACATATGCTGTTGGCAGAAGCCAAGTACTTGTCCACAATAAACCGATGGAGTACGCCCCCAGGCCAAATGGGCCTGTGGGTAAAATGACGAAGCCGAACGACAAATGGTTTTTTGATCGTGGCTTGGATCCTCATCAGATCAAAGACGACATCGCAGGGGGTAGCATCTCCCGATACGATGTGTTCAAGGATCGGGATAACAATCTTTGGGTTCTTCCGAAAAACGGCAACGGTGAGCCTCAATGGTATGGAAGGTGGGTCGATGAATAGGAGGAAACGATGAATCTGAATTGGGAGAAGTCGTCCACGGGTTTGCATGCTGTCCTGGTAGAGCGAGCCCCAGCAAGGGGTCCCGTGCTTGGTGGCCTCGCCTTTAAGAAAGCCAATGACGTAGAGTGGGTCCGAGCGGCGTTCGGTGGTGATTGGAGGGGGTTTGAGCCATACGTCCGCCTGTGGATCAGGAACGGGAAAGATGCTACGGGCCTGATTATTCTCATGCACGACTACCCGAAAGAAAGTGATACAGAGTCGTTACCCGATGTCTGTGTCCGATGGAGTGAGTGGCACGAGCCATTGGCAGCGCAGGGATTTGCTTCGGCAGATAATAAGCGATTGTATGTTCAGAATGATTTGCCGATCCATTGCAGCCTTCGGTTCTACCGCTCTGCGGAAATTGGCATTGGCCAGTTGATGGAGCGGACTTCAAAGATTTTGGCTGGTGGGATTTCATTTAACGTGACAGATCGCACTGATTGTCGTGAAGTCACCGTTGAATTCTGCGATGGCTCGCTATCTTATGAGTTTTCCTTCTTCCCAGGTGGGTTCTCGAGCGTTCTATTGGAAGAAATAACTCGGGAGTGGTTTGAGTACGCACAGTCTCTTCAGATGCAGCACGACTATCCACCTGATGAGGGCTTTCAAATCGCGTACCGTGAGTCCCTTTGGGAGCAGATTGCTAGATATGAGAAGTCGTAATTGTGGCCGGACCTCGGCGGCCGCTTGACGCCGAGACCCGGAAGGTCGTGGCGATGGTCGCCGACGACCGTTCGGAGATGACGGCGCAATGCGTGTGGGACGCCCTGCCAAGCGCGAACCGATAAGAGGTGGGGTTCTGCGCCGAAATCCTGCCCACTCACCGCGACGAGCGGTACACGGGCAGTACGGTAAGCGTCCGGCGAATCGACGCCTTGCGGGGTCGTTTACGATGGTGGCTTTCTCACACGAGGAGGTCACACCGTGTCCGACACCCACATCCCATCCCTGCCGACCGACCCCACCGACCGGGAGCAGTTCTGGCGGGACACGCTCGCCGCGTTCGCCGCGTCCGGCCTCTCCGTCCGGGCGTTCTGTGCGGCCCGTAGCCTTCCCGAGAAGCGGTTCTACACGTGGCGGAAGAACCTCGGCCTGAGCCCCGTCGGGCGGCCGGCCGCGTCGCCGTCCGACGCCCCGGTCGCCCGCGGGTTCGTCCCCGTCCGGGTCGTGCCCGACGCGACGGCCGAGGTCGTCCTCCCCGGCGGGGTGACCCTCCGCGTCCCGGTCACGGCCGACCCGGCCCACGTGGGCCGCCTCGTCGTCGCGCTGCGGGGTGCGACGTGCTGACGCTCGGCACCACCGGGGCCATTTACCTGGCCGTCGAACCCCAGGACGGCCGCAAGGGGATCGACGGCCTCGCCGGGGTCGTGGCCGCCGCCCTGGACCGCGACCCGGCGTCCGGCGACCTGTTCGTGTTCAAGAACCGGACGGGGGACCGGCTGAAGGTGCTGGCGTGGGCCGAGGACGGGTTCGCCCTGTACCTCCGCCGGTTGGAGCGGGGGACGTTCGCGTTCCCGGCGGCGGCCGGGGCCGAGGTGGCCGTCACCCCGGCCCAACTGGCCATGATCCTCGGCGGCCTCGACCCCGCCCAGGCCCGACGCCGCAAGCGATACGCCCGGCCCGAATCGCCGCCGATTCCCGGAACCGGCTGACCCGCTCGCGCGTACCCACCGGCATGACGCCCCGCGAAGCTCAACTCGAGCGCGACAAAGCCCACCTGCGGGCCACGGTCGCGGAGTTGCACGCGGCCCTCGCCGACCTCCGGGCGACCGTCGAGAAGCAGCAGGCCCACCTCGACCGGCTCGTGCGGATGACCTTCGGCCGGTCGTCCGAGCGGGCCATCGGCCCGACGCTCTTCGACGCGGTCACGCCGTCGGGTGACACCCCCGTGCCCGTGCCGCCCGAGCCGGGCCGGTCCGCGTCTTCGTCCCGTCGCCGGGGCCACGGCCGCCGTCGGATCTCGGCCGACTTGCCCGTGGAACGCGTCGAGATCGACCTCCCGGAGGCCGAGAAGGTGTGCCCGTGTTGCGGCGACGCCCGCGTCCGCATCGGTGCGAGCGAGCCGTCCCGCCGGCACGACTACCGCCCGGCGTCGGTGTTCATCCGCGAGACCGTCCGCTTCAGCTACGCGTGCCGGCGGTGCGAACAGGCCGGCCGCGACCCCCAATTCGCCCGCCCCCCGTTGCCGCCCGAACCGATCGAGCGGTCGGCGGCCGCGGCGGGGCTACTGGCCCACGTCGTCGTCTCGAAGTTCGTCGATCACCTCCCGCTCCACCGCCTGGAGGCCGTCCTCGGTCGGCACGGGTTGGCCGCGTCGCGATCGACCCTGTGCGACTGGGTCCGCGGGTGTGCCGCCGCCCTCGACCCGGTGTACCGGGCGATGGTCGGGCGGGTGAAGCGGTCGCACGCCATCCATGCCGACGAGACGCCGGTCACGTTGCTCCGACCCCGGCGGACGGCCTACGCCTGGGCCTACCTCGGCGACGCGACGAACCCGTTCACCGTGTTCGACCTCACGGCCGGCCGGTCGCAAGACTTCCCGGCGCGGTTCCTCGGCGGCTTCGCCGGGTTCGTCCACTCCGACGCCTACGCCGGGTACCACCCGGTCCACGGCGGCACGCGGCACGTCGGGTGCTGGATGCACGCCCGCCGCGGCTTCCACGACGCCCGCGCCGCCGACCCGCGGGCGGCCGAGGCGTTGGCCTTCGTCCGCGCCCTGTACGACGTGGAGCGACGGATCGCCGAGGCGGGATTACGAGACGAGGCGGTCGCGGCGTTCCGCCGGGGGCACGCCCGACCGACCCTCGACGCCTTCGCGACGTGGCTGACCGAGCAGAAGCGGGCGGCCCTCCCGGCGAGCGCCTTCGGCCAAGCCGTGACGTATGCCGTCAACCAGTGGCCGCACACTCGTGCGGTACGTCGACGACCACCGGTTGGCGATCGACAACGGCCCGGCCGAGCGGGCGATCCGCCCGCTGGCGCTCGGCCGAAAGAACTGGCTCTTCGTGGGCGGCGACGGCGGCCCCCACTCGGCCGCCGTCCTCCTGAGCGTGGTGGCCAGCGCCAAGCGGCACGGGCACGACTCGTGGGACTACCTGTGCGATCTGTTGACCCACCTCCCGGCCCGACCGCCGAATGCCGACGTGTCCGACCTCCTCCCCGACCGGTGGCGACCGTCGTAGACCCCGCGACGCGGATCCCGCACGCCGTCGGACAAACCTAATCGCCGGACGCTTACGCCGTACCGGGCGAGGAAGTCGGCGACGCGGGGGCTGTACAGGAGGTCGGCGGCCGCCACCTTCTCGTCCGGCCAGTCCCACCACCGGACGGCGAGCAGGGCGGCGACGGTCGCCGGGTCGAACCGGTGGCGGGCGACGCGGGCCGGGTTGCCGACGACGACGGCGTACGGCGGCACGTCCTTGGCGACGACGGCCGCCGCCCCGACGACCGCCCCGTCGCCGATCGTGACGCCGGAGAGGATCGTGGCGTACGCCCCGACCCACACGTCGCTGCCGAGGACGACGTCGCCCTTCGTGCCGGGGGTGTCGATGTCGTGCCGGGGGACGTGGTGACGCGGTCGAGGTCGTGCTCGGCGTCGATCACGAACCGGACGCCGGGGCCGATCGAGCAGTAGTGGCCGATCGTGATCTTGGACCGGCTTCCCCAGGCGGCGACGACCGGCGGCTCGGAGCAGTAGGTGCCGCGGCCGAGGGTGATCGCGGGGTGCAGCGGCATACCGATTAAGGCTATTCGGAGGGGGTCTTGTAATCTCTTCAGACAGGTTACTTAGGTATGGTGAAACGTCGGAATGTGGGAGTGAACAAGTGATACGGTTTTGTTCGTCCGTTGTCACACCCAGGGCCTGCGCGTCCGATCTTACCGGAACAGGAGCGGTGTCTCCGTACGCGTCGGTAGCGGCTCGGGCCGTCGCGGTGGGGCAGTCCCCTGGATCATTGCCCAGACCGCGTCGTGGTAATGTACGTCCGTGGGCGACGCGGCGAAGTCGGCCCTAACCGCCGCGGACGCCGTCCGAAAAACGGCTCGCGCCTTGTCCCGCTCACCCGCCCGCCAGAGCAACCCGGCCCGCAGCAGATGAGGCGTGTGCTCGCCGGCGACCGTGGGCGGGTCGGGCAACGCCCGGCACTCGGTGCAGTCACCGGCCTCGTAGAGGGCGACGCGGAGCCAGTACGCCGGGCCGCTGCCCGGCGGCTTCCCGCGGGCCAGCGGGCGGAGGATCTCGACCGCTTTCGCCGGGTCCTTAGCCCCCGGCAATGGGGGGTCGAGGTGGTAAACCCCGTCCCACATTTTGAGCAATTCACTCGTCGGCATCCGGGCCAGGGCCGCGTCGAGCGCGGCCCGTAACTCTCGGTCCCGGCCGGCGGCCGCGGCCGGGTCCGTCCGCCGTAGCCGCTGGCCGTCGGCCACCAGGTACGCCAGCGTGTAGGCCGCGGCCTCGGGGTACGCCGGGTTCTCCCGCTCGACGTCACGGGCCAAGGCCAATCCGTCCGCAAGCGCGGCGGCGGCCGCCCCGGACCGGCCGCAGAATTGATGGGTTTGGGCAAGCAGCGAGTAGGCGTCGAGGAGCGTCCGGTACTGCCCGACCCGGGCCGGGGCGGCCGCCCGCACCGCCGTCAGGCTGCGGACGATTTCCGCCAACACGGCGACGTACCGGTCCGGGTCGTGGTAGTGAAACCGCAGGAGGCGGCCGTAAGACCAGAGGGCGTTCGTTAGGAACTGGTGCCGGACCGGGTCGGTCGGGTACTTGGCAGCCGTAGCCCGGTTCAGCCGAACGGCCTCCACGAGAAGTTCCTCTGCCCGGTCCCAGTTCTCGTGCCGCAGTTCAAAGCTGCCGAGCGCCTCTGCGAACGCGGCGTGGACGTTCTTCGTGTGATCGCTGTCAGGAACCTCGGCCAACAGTCGGTCGGTGACGGAAAGGGCCTCCTCCCGCAACGGGCGGACACGGTCGTCGTCGCCGGCGGCCTCGTGCCACGAGCTCAAGCTGATGGTTGCCTCGGCGTACCCGAGGCGGTATTTCGGACGGTCGGGGAACGCGGCGGTCAGTCGCTGGAGTTCGTCGCGGGCGAGTTCGACCCGTGGTATGACCTCGGCGGGCGGCCGGTACTGGGCCAACATCTCGGCGAGTTGGAGCATGGCGTAGGCCGTGTCGTGCCACGCCTCGGGGTCGTCCCGGTAGTCCGCGGCCGCCTCCGCGTGGAGGTCGTACAGCCGAATGATCGGCTCCGGGTCTTGGAGGTGGATGTTCTGCGGGAACCAAAACTGTTGTTCCCGCGTCCGGGCCACGGTCCGGAGCGCGTCACGGGCTCGCTGGAGCCGCTCGGCGGCAAGGGCAGCGTTCGCCGTGGCCCTGCGGTAAAGGGCTGTCATGGTGATAGTGCTTCCGACCAGCACCGCAACGAACGAGGCGATTAGGGCGGCCAGGGCCGGACGCCGTTTTGCAAGGCGAAGGCCTCGTCGCACGACCCCCAGCGGCCTGGCCCGTACCGGTCGGCCCTCGAGGTAACGCTCCAAGTCTTCGGCCAACGCTTGGGCGGACGGGTAGCGATCCGGCGGGCGTTTCTGGAGGCACTTCATGCAGATCGTGTCGAGGTCCTCAACGACGGCCGGTCGCAGGAGCCGGGGTGAAATGGGGTCCTCGGCCCGGACCCGCCGCAGAACCTCGTCCGTATCGCCGTCCGGGGATACGGGCGGGCGGCCGACCAACATGTCGTAAAGGACGGCCCCCAACCCGTACACGTCGGTTCGTGCGTCTACCTCTCCGGCGGCAGCTTGCTCGGGGGCCATGTAGCAAGGCGTCCCGACTGCTCCGCCGGTACGTGAAGCCTGACGGCCGAACGTTGCCGCCTGTCCGAAATCCGCGACCTTTGGCGTCCTGTCGTCGGTGAGCAGGATGTTTCCGGGTTTGAGATCCCGGTGGAGGACGTTGCGGTCGTGGGCGGCTTGGACCGCAATCGCGGCTTCGCGGACCATCTTCGCCACGTCCCGCGGTGCCCATAGTTTCGCGTGTCGGGATCGGTCTTCGACAAGTGAGCCGTTCGGCACGTACTCCATCGCGAAGTAGTACCCGTCCGACGTGCGGCCGGATTGAAGGACACGGACAACGTTCGGGTGGTCGAGCCGGGCAAGGACTTCCGCCTCGGTCCGGAGCAGTCCAAAACTCGTTTCGTCCAGGTCTGTCCGGAGCGTCTTGACGGCCACGAGTCGCCCGAGGTCCGACTGGCGGGCCTTCCACACCTGTCCGACGGCCCCTTGCCCGATCACGGAGACGAGTTCAATGCCGGGAATGGTTGGGGGTGACGGCGCGTCTGTGCCAAATAAGGCCGCCCGGACGTGACCGCGTTGATCGGCCGGGAGCGCGGAACGGGCGAGCGAGGAGAGGGCGGCTTGACACTCCGGACACGTCTCGACGTGACCCTCGACGGCCGCTGCAACGTCCGCAGCGAGTTGCTCATCGACGAAGCGGGAGAGCACCTCTTCGCTGGGGCAAGGGTTCATGACAATCCTTCATGTCGGTGGCCGTGCCGTTCGCCGCGAGAAACGCCCCGGTCTCGGCGAGCATCCGGTTCACCCGGTTTACCGCCACGAAGACGGCCCCGACGGTCTTCCCGAGCGATCGCGCGACGCCCTCGATGGCTTCGCCCAGGAGCTCGTACCGCTCGTAGGCAGCCCAAGTCTCGGGCCGAACACGGCGTTTCACGGCTTCGACTGCGGCCGCGATGTCGTGTTCAAACGCGGTCGCGAGTTCGTCCGCCATTTCACTGGCGGCCGCGGCCGAGAGCGCGGCCGTCATTCTGTCGAGCGGGCCACGGCCGCCGGGGGCGTGGTCGGCCGTTCGGCTCTTGATTGCCCTGCGGAAGTCGATGACCATCCGCTCGACAACCGCCTTGAGCCAACTCCTGAATCGGTTGGGTTCCCCGTCGTCGTTCACCAGTCGATACGTGTGGAGCTTACGCGGGACATCGGCCATGAACGATTGGGCCAAGTCCTCGGCGTCGGTAGCCGACACACCCTTCCTCCGACACCAGGCGAGAACAACCCCGCGGTATCGGAAGAAGAACTGTGCCCACGCTTCCGACTGCCGGTCGCGGAGTCGGACTAGGAGGCTGGCGTGTGTTGAAGGAAAAACAGCGAGATTGGGCGTCACGGGGCGGTATCCAGGTGCAAGAGAGAATGAAATTTATCCGACATCGGGTTTGGTGTCACACCAATTTTTTCTCATTCGCGTAAGTGCCGTGCGTAACAGTTGCGAACCCCGCGTGTGTCGCGCCAGTGAAGTCGTCGGCAGCGGCATGGTCACGCGGGCGGGGGTCGCCCATGCGTCTCGCCTGGCATTCGTGGGTCCGGAACTGGCTGGCCTGGGGTCGGCGGAGGCTTCGCGGGGGCAAGTTTTCCGTCCCCCTCCGCGTGCGGCTCCGGCCCACGCCGTTGGAAGACCGGATCGCTCCGGCCACCGAACCCGTCTTCCGCGGTGGGCTGACGGTCGCGGTCGGGGACGTGACCGGGGACGGCGTACCCGATTTCGTCGGGGCCCCAGGCGCGAACGCCCCACCGCGGGCTGTGGTGTACGACGGCATCGACGGCCGCCAAGCGTCGTCCTTCCTCACGCACGAGGCGAGCTTCTTGGGCGGCGTGTACGTCGCAGTCGGGGACGTGACCGGGGACGGGACACCCGAGGTCGTCGCTGGGGCCGCGGCCGGCGGCGGCCCACGGGTGACCGTGACGGACCCCAGGTCGGGCAGCGCCCTCGCCAGCTTCTTCGCCTACGACCCGGCCTTCAGGGGCGGAGTGCGGGTAGCCGTGGCGGACATCGACGACGATGGGCGGGCGGAAATCGTTACGGCCCCAGGGGACGGCGGGGGGCCGCACGTCCGCGTGTTCGACGGGACGGGCCGGAACCTCGGCCGGGACTTCATGGCGTACGACCCGGGGTTCCGCGGCGGGGCCACGGTCGCGGCGGCGGACACAGACGGGGACGGGCGGGCCGACTTCGTGACCGGCCCAGGGCGGGGAGGTGGGCCGCACGTCAAGGTCGTGAGCGGGGCGACCGGGGCCGTGCTCCAGTCATTCTTCGCGGACGCGCCGACGGACCGCGGCGGCGTCTGGGTCGCGGCCGCGGACGTGGACGGCAACGGGCTCGCGGACGTGGTGACCGGCTCCGGTGTTGGCCGGGCCTCCCACGTCCGGGCGTTCGCGGGGGCGGGAACGGCGTTCGCAGAGTGGGAGGTGTACGAGCCGTCGTTCCTTGGTGGCGTCCGGGTCGCCACGGCAGACGTAAACGGGGACGGGTTCGCGGATGTCTTGACCGGTCCCGCCGCGGGGGGCGGGCCGCGGATCACGATTTGGGACGGGTATCGGTTTACCCGCACGCACAACTTCTTCGCCGTAACGGATGGCCAACCCCTCGGCTTTGGCCTCAAGGCTCCGCCGCCGCGGACGCCGCTGTTCGACGGGTCCACGTTCGTCGTGCCGGGGACGCCGGGGGGCCGGGCGGCTTTCGCCTCGGACGTGTTGCGAAGGTTTACCGAGCTGCCGGGCGAGTTGGGCGTGTTCCGCGTGGACGACCGGGACGAACGGGTCGGGGCCCTTCGGCCGGGCGACGACGGCTACGCGCAAGTGGCCCTGTCAGCGGACCGGCGGATCCGGCTATTCGCACCGACGGCCGAACCGGGAACGGGTGCAGGGGTCGAACTCGGGGCCGGGCAACGGTATGCCTTCTACCTGATCCGCGGCGGCTCCTTCGAGGAGTGGGCGGCGGCCGGGTTCGCAAACACCCCTGGCCTCGGTAGCGTGTTCCCGTTCCCGGCCGCCAATCCGGGGGGCGCGGCCCAGTTCCGGGTCGGGCCGCGGAACCGGGCGGCGTTCGAGGACATCGCCGGGCTGGACGACGACTTCAACGACGTGATCATGGACGTCCGCTTGGCCGGCGAGCCGTCGGACGTGGGCGGCGAGCCGATCGAGCCCGGAGCGGCCAACAAAGTTCCGGTAGCGACCGACGACACAGCCTCTACTGCCTTCGGTACGCCCGTCCTGATTGACGTTCTCTCCAACGACGCCGACCCAGACGGCCACGCCCTGACGTTGGCCGCGGTCGGCGTGCCAGGGCACGGCGCGGCCCGCATCGTCGGGAGCCGCGTGGAGTACACACCGGCCGCCGGGTTCTCGGGCAGGGACACGTTTTCGTACTCGGTCAACGACGGCTTCGGGGGGGCGGGCACGGCGAGCGTAACAGTTACCGTGGCTGGCCCGGCCGTCCCGCCGGCAGGCAACCGGTCCCCCATAGCCACCGACGACGCGGCGATGACCGCGTTCGAGACGCCGATTTTCCTCGACGTGTTGGCGAACGACGCCGACCCGGACGGCGACCCGCTTGTCGTTTCGGTCGTAGACGGGCCGACCCACGGGACGGCGCGGGTCGTCGGGTCGAAGGTGGAGTACACGCCGGTTGCCGGGTTCTCGGGGGCAGACGCCTTACGATACGCCGCCGACGACGGGCGGGGCGGGACGGCGGTGGCGACCGTCGCCGTGACGGTCATGCCGCGGCAAGCGGACTTCACGGCCTGGACCGCCGCCGAACGGGGCGGGTCGGCCGGCGTCCGGGGGGGCGTGACGGTCGCCCCCGATGCGGCGGTGTTGCGGGAAGGGGACTCGTTCGTCACCTCGTTGTCGAAGTCGTTCGTCGTCCCGGCGGTCCCGGTGACGGTCTCGTTCACGTACTCCGCGCTTGCCTTCGACGGCACGGCCGCCGGGCTGGTCAACGACGCGTTCGAGGCGGCGCTCGTCGATCGCGACGGCCGCCCGCTCGTGACCGCCTACGCGGGCGGGCGGGACGCCTTCTTCAACGCGACGCACGGGGTTGCCGCCGCGACCGGGGCCGATGTTTCGGAACAGGGCGGAACGGTCTCCATCGACCTGTCCGGCGTGCCGGCCGGAACGGTCGCCACGCTCATCATACGGCTCGTGAACAACGACGCCGACACGGGGTCGGTCGTGACGGTCACCGGATACTCGCTCCCGCCCGCCGACCGGGGCGACGCCCCGGTCAAGTTCTTTGTCGTGGACGCCGGGTCGGATCGGGCGTCCCGGCACGGCGTCGAAGGTCTCGCGGCCGGTGCCTTCCCGCTCGCCGGGTCCGAGCCGCGGGGGGTGGCGAGCAACCCGGCGGGCGACCGCGTCTGGGTGGTGGACGCCGGGAAGGATCAAGTCGCGGTGTACGACGCGGGCGGGACCGCAAAGGGCTCCTGGACGGCGGCCGACGCGGGTGACCCGCAAGGCGTTGCCGTTCACGACGGCGACCTCTGGCTCGTTGACCGCGGCTCTCGCCGCGTCCTGCGGTACGACGGCGGGGCTGTCCGTACCGCAGGCACTTCGGCTGCGTCGTCCGCGTTCGACCTAGTCCCGGACAACACCAGCCCCAGCGACCTTGTCACCGACGGGGCGACGGTCTGGGTGACCGACGACGCGCGGAAGGAAGTGTTCGTGTACGACGGTTCCGGGACCCCCCTCGGCCGTTGGACCCTCGACGGGGACAACGCTGCCCCGTCCGGTATCACGCGCGACCCGACCGGGGGGACCGACCTCTGGGTACTCGACCGTGACGCGAAACGAGTCTTCCAGTACGCGGCCGGGACCGACCTCCGATCCGGGGCGGCGGTAGCGGACGGCACGTTCGATCTGGCTCCCGGGGCGGTTGCACCGGAGGGGATCGCCGACCCGCCGGTCCTGACGATTTCGAGCCCGCCGGATCGCACCACGTTGCCGATTGGGTCGAAACTCGTCATCAACGGCTCGGCCGTCCCGTCGGAAACGCGAGACGCGACCCCGGCCCCGATTTTGACCTTCGAGGAAGTCGGCGGCTCACCGCTTCCCGAGGGCACGTCCGTTGCCGACCAATACGCCTCCGAATTCGGGCTGAGGTTCTCGACTAACGGCCCCGCGTTCCCGTTCATCGTCCATGAGGGCGGCCCCAAGATCGCGTACGCGGGGCCGCCGGGGGGTTCCGCACCGGACACACCGGCCGACGGCCAGGGGGTCGGGGGCCGGTTCTTGTCGTTCGCACCCGGCCCGGACGGTCGCCTGCCCCAACTCCATATCGACTATGCAACCCCGGTCGCCCGCGCGAGCGGCCACATCCTGGACATCGACGGCCGCGAGTCCAAACTCACCGTGTTCGAATCGGTAGGTACACCCGGTTACTACAACCAATCCCTTGGCAGGATATTGGACGGCACTTCTGAACTGTTCCCGGTCGAATTCGACCCGTTCCTCCCGAATGCCCCCGAACCGGACTTGACGCCTGCCGCAGCAATTCTCGGGAACTGGCTGAACCCGTCGCCGTTGCCGCTCAACGAGAACTGGTCGTTCCAGCCGATCCCTATCGGCTGGCCCGTCTCCACCGAAACCGCCGTCGTGTACGAGATCGACGGCGGGCCGGGCGGGATCAAGAACCTGACCGGCAGCTTCGGGGTCGATAACGGCCTCTTCGTGTGGGTGAACGGCGTTTACAAATTCGGCGCGCTCTCCCCCGGATCGTATAGCACCGATGAATACCCGAATATTCCCCTCGGGGACCTGAAGCCCGGCAAGAACTACCTCCAAATCCTCCGGGAGGACCACGGGCTGACGAACGGGTTCTACGTCCGAATCGAAGGGGAATTGATTCCCGCCGAGAGTTGGCTGATCGAGGCGTTGAACCAGGACGGCGTCGTGATCGACCAGACGACGGCCGGACCCAGTACCAAGAACGCCGGAGACGGGCTTGCGACCTCGTGGGGGTTCACTCACGGCCAGGCCGACATCTCGCGGGTCCGAATCACCTACGCCGGGACCGTCACGGGAGACCCGGACTTCGCCTTCGACAACATCGCGGGCGTGCCCGATTCCACGGCCCGAGCCGCCGACATCGTCGCGATGACCGTCAACGGGAGTCCCGTAGCGTCACTCGACCCGGCGGGCAACTTTTTCGACCGGGTGACGATCGGGCCGGGAGAGAACCGGTTCGACGTGACCGCGTACGATTCGCTGGGCGAATCGACAACGCGATCGGTCACTCTGATTGGCTCACAACGGGGGGGTGTTGACCAGACGCAACTCGTTGACCTGTCGGCCACGTTCAAGGCCGAGTACGCCCGCACGTCGTTCGACGCGGTTTCGCGGTCGCTTTACGCGCAAGTCGCGGTACGGAACCTGGGCAGCTACCCGGCGCCCGTCCCGCTCTACGTGGGCGTTCGGAACATCAGCGACCCGAAGGTCCGGGTGCTGAACCCGGCCGGAGTGTTTGAGGACGGCACGCCGTACTACGACTTCACGGGACTGCTCTCCGGCGGTGCCACCCGCCTGGACCCGAGCGCGGCCACGGGCCAACTCGACCTCAGCTTTGCCGTGCCCGGCCGCAAGCAGTTCACATACGACTTGGTCTTCTTCGGCGTTCCGAATCGACCGCCGGCGTTTACGAGCGTGCCGCCGCTCGAAGCCCACCCCGGCAGAACCTACGGCTACGCGATCGACGCGACCGACCCGGACGGCGACACGGTCCGCTACTCGCTCGTGTCCGGCCCGGACGGGATGGCGGTCGATCCCGCCATCGGGGGCGTGACGTGGGTTCCATCCGTCGAGCAACTCGGCTCGTTCGACGTGACGGTCTGGGCCGACGACGGCCGGGGCGGGACGGCGGAACAGCGGTTCTCACTCGTCTCGACCGTGGCCCCGCCGAACCGCCCGCCGGTGTTCATGACCCTTCCCGGCGACGAGGCGACAGCGGGCGGGGAGTACCGGTACGACGCCGACGCGGTCGATCCGGACGGCGACACGCCGTCGTACTCCCTCGGCCAAGGTAGCCCTCCAGGAATGCAAATCGACCCAGGCACCGGCGTCATTACTTGGTCGCCGAGTAACGCTCAAATAGGCGACGCGGCCGTCACCGTCGTAGCGGACGACGGGCGTGGCGGTGTTTCAAGTCAGGCGTTCAACGTCTGTATCGAGGCAACAGGCAACCGCCCCCCGGTGATCGTCACCGAGCCGGTGCAACAAGCATTCGCAGATGGAGAAACGATACCAGGGGACAAACTGGTAAGGACATACACCTACGACGTCGAGGCGCTCGACCCGGACGGCGGGTTGACGAAATACTCGCTAACGGAAGCTCCCTCCGGGATGATGATCGACGCCGAGACGGGTTTGATCCAGTGGATGCCCGGCCGCACGACAAACCTCGTCCGCAACCTCGACTTCTCTTCTGGCCTACTCGACTTCACGTCGGCCCTCCAATTCAGCCCGTCGAGCGGTTGGGACGATGGCATTTACACAATCATAAACAGCCCTTTCCCGTGGCACCCTTGGGCGGCCGATTTCGGGGATCACACCACCGGCACCGGGCCGATGATGGTAATCAACGGATCGTCCACTCCTGACGCCCTCGTCTGGCAACAAGACGTAACTATTAAACCGGAAACGAACTACGAGTTCAGTTTCTGGGCACGATCCTGGACGAGCGGCGCTCCTGGCAAGCTTCAATTGGCGGTGAACGGGGCCGCCGTTGGTGCCGAGTTGACGTTGCCGACAGACACAGGCCGGTGGGTCCGATACTCGGGGCTCTGGCGGTCGGGGATCTCGCAAACGGCTACCATTTCGATCCGGAATGCCGAATCCGCTTTCTCTGGGAATGACTTTGCGATCGACGACATCGGATTTTCCGAGACATTCGTGACAAATCAACGGGTTCCTGTCTCGGTTCGAGTAGATGACGGGCGGGGAGGAAGTGACAAGCAATCGTTCTCGGTTACTGTCACGGATTCTGCACCGCCATCTCCTCTGCCAGCAATCGATCCGAACCTCGCGACCAACGACGCACCGGCTTGGGCTACCGACGAATTGCCCGAGGCCGAGGTCCGCACCAACTATCGCTTCGCGCTGCCGGTCGTCGATCCCGATGGCGACTCAGTCGCGTACTCGGTAATCTCCGGGCCCGACGGGTTGCTCGTCCACCCGACGCTCGGCGTTCTCGCGTGGTTCCCGCTCCGCAACCAGGTAGGTACACACCAAGTCGTTGTCCTGGCGAAGGAGGATCACGACAACGTCACGGTCAAGTCGTTGGAGGTCACGGTCCGCTCGCCAAACACGCCCCCGGTTGTGGTCTCGATCCCCCCATCGGGACTGGCCTCCGTCGGATCGCCCTTTGTCTACCAAGTCGTCGCACAAGACGCCGAACAGCCCGCGGTCGGTTTTTCTCTCGTCGATCCGAGCGCCGGCATGTCGGTCGATGCGACCGGGTCATTCACCTGGACTCCCACGGCGAGCGACGTCGGGACGAATGCGGTCACGGTTCGCGTGACCGACGGCGTGGGAGGGGTGACGGACCACGTTTTCACGCTCGTCATTGCTACGAGTCCTTTGAACGCAATCCCGGACGCGAAATTAGAAGCCAGAACCACCGCGTGGCTCGGTCAGGAGTTAGTCGGCCGGGTGGTCGCATCCGACCCGGACGGCGACCCGCTCACTTATTCGCTCGTGGCCGCGCCGCCGGGTCTGTCAATCGAAGCCACCGGCGTTATCCGTTGGCTACCCGGCAACAATTCCGCGTTGCCCATCCCACTCGAAATCAAGGTATCCGACGGACGCGGGGGGGAGCTGACGCTGTCGGCCGAACTAACCGTACTGACGAACGGCTCGAACGCGGCCCCCGTCGTCACGTCCGTGCCGCGGACGGTCGCCACTGCGGACGCCCTCTACGGGTACGACCTCGTCGCCCGCGACCCGGACGGCGATCCGGTCTTGTGGGAGTTAGTGACCGGCCCGCAAGGGATGTCCCTCGACGCGGGGCGGGGGACGCTCCGCTGGGTGCCCGAACACGACCAGACCGGCTCGTTCGTAGTGACTGTTCGCGCGACCGACGCCTACGGTGCCTCGGCCGAGCAAACGTTCACGGTTTCCGTCTCGTGCGTCAACCAGCCGCCCCGGATTTCATCGGTCCCTGTGACGACCGCGAACGCGAACTTCGTTTACGCCTACGCCGTCCGCGCGAGCGACCCAAACAACGACCCGCTCACGTTTGCCCTCGACCAGTCCCCGGCGGGCATGGCGTTCTTGCCCGGAACGAGCATCATCCGGTGGGTGCCGACCGCGGCCCAGGTCGGCCCGCAAGCCGTGACCGTCCGAGTTACCGACCGGGCGGGGAACGTCACTACCCAGACGTTCACCGTAATCGTCGAGGCGACGGCCCCCAACCGATCGCCCTTGATCACGTCCCCGGCCCGGACGGTCGCCACGCTCGGGACGGCCTACGAGTACGCGGTCGCGGCCTCCGACCCGGACGGCGACCCGCTGGCGTACCATCTCCTCGCCGGTCCCGACGGCATGACGATCGACGGGGAGACCGGGGTGGTGGTCTGGCCGAACCCGGTCGCCGGGACAACGACCGTCTCGGTCGCCGTCACGGACGGCCGGGGCGGGCGCGGCGTGCAAACGTTCACCCTCACGGGCCGGGCGAACCAAGCCCCGGCCCTCGCCGCCGTCCCGAACCAGTCCGTAGCGGCGGGCGCGCCGTTCCGGTACGGGCTGACCGCAACGGACCCGGACGGGGACGCGATCACCTACCGGCTCGTCCAAGCCCCGGCCGGGATGACGGTCGATGACTTCGGCCGCGTCGTCTGGCAATCGAGCGGTCCACCGCGGGCCGAGACCGTTACCGTCGCCGCGACCGACATCGGCGGCCTCTCATCTTCCCGCACCTTCGTCCTCACGCTCACGCCGGACGCGCAAGCCCCTCGCGTCAGCCTGTTCGTCAGCCCGAACGTGACGACCAAGGGGCAGGCCGTCACGGTCCAGGTCGCGGCCACGGACAACGTCGGCGTGACGGCCCTTGCCGTCGCCGTCGTCCAGGGCGGCGTCACGACGCCGTTGGCGCTTACTCCGCAAGGCCGGGCGACGTTCACCCCCTCTGCACTGGGAAGATACACGTTCGTCGCGACCGCGGCGGACGCGGCTGGCAATGAGGGGCGGGCCTCGGCCGAGCTGCGGGCGGTCGATCCGAACGACACGGCCGGTCCCGATGTGTCCTTCACACGGCTGGTCGAACTGCTACCGAACGGAAAGACGCGGGTGCTTGACCCGACCGCTGTGACGGCTTCGGTCGGCTCCTTGACAGACGTGTTCGCCACCATCCGCGACGCCGCCGGCGGCCTCGACACCTGGGTCGTTCGCGTCGCCCGCGCGGACCAAGTGGACTACCGGAACATCGACATCGACGCCCCCGCGTGGCGGACGATCGCGGCCGGGTCGGGCGAGATCGCGGACGGGAAGGTCGCCACGTTCGACCCGACGGCGCTCACGAACGACCGGTATGTCCTCGCCGTTGCCGCCTACGACGTGAACGGGCGAGGTACGGTCCGCGGCGTCGAGATCGACGTGGCGGGCGGGGTGAAGCTCGGCGAGTTCTCCCTGTCGTTCACCGACCTGTCGCTCCCGCTCAACGGCATCCCCATCGAGGTCACCCGCGTCTACGACTCCCGCGAGGCGGCCGCGAGCGGCGACTTCGGCTTCGGCTGGCGGCTCGGCCTCCGCAACGCCCGCATCCGCGAGACCGTGCCGCCGGGGGCGGGCAACGGCCTGTTCTCGGACGCCCAGCCGTTCCGCACCGGCACGAAGGTCTACCTCGACTTGCCGGACGGCCGCCGGGCCGGGTTCGCGTTCGCCCCGGAGTTCGGCGGCGGCGGGTTCTTCTTCAGCTTCTCGAACCCGAAGTTCGCCACCGACCCCGGCTTCGAGGGCTACCGGCTGGAGGTGGACGCCACGCCTATCTCCCAGCGAGCCGACGGCTCGTGGGGGACGCCGCTCTTCAGCCTCGACTACAACCCCAACGACTACCGCCTCGTCACGCCCGAAGGCCTGACGTACTTCTACAACCAGCAAGCGGGCCTTCAGAAGATCACCGATCAGAACAACAACGTCGTCACGTTCACCAGCGCCGGCATCTTCCACTCCGGCGGCCGGCACATTGACTTCGTCCGCGACGGCCAGGGCCGCATCACGTCCATCGTCGATGTCGCGGGCAAGTCGATCACCTACGGCTACGACGCCGCCGGCGATCTCCGCACCTTCGCCGATCAAACCGCCGCCACGACGAAGTTCGCCTACAACCCCGCCCGTGCCCACTACCTGGACACCATCACCGATCCCAGCGGTCGGCAGGCGGTGAAGACCGAATACGACGCCGCGGGCCGCGTCGTCGCCATTACCGATGCCAACGGCAACCGCGTTGTTCAGGAGTTCGACGCCGTCAACTTCCGCGAAACGATCCGCGACGCCCGCGGCAAGCCCACCATCCTCACCTACAACGAGCGCGGCAACGTCACGCGCAAGGAAACTCCGACGGACTTCGGCCCCGTGGTGGAGCAATTCTTCTACGAAGACCCGGCCAATCCGGACAAGGAAACCAAGATCATCAACCCGCGCGGCTTCGCCACCACGCGCTCATTCGACGCCCGCGGCAACCTACTCAACGAAACCACCGCCGACGGCACGACGAAGTACACCTACAACACCGCGAACAAGCTCACGAGCGTCGTCGACACCCTCGGCCGCACTACCGCCTACGACTACTCGGCGCAGGGCAACCTCGTCCGCGTCGTGAATCCGCTGGGGGACGATTCGCTCTTCACCTACGACAGCCTGGGCCGCGTCGCCAGCTACGAGGACTTCAGCGGCAACAAGACGATGTTCCTCGATTACTGCTCCTGCGGCCGGCCGCGGACGATCCAGAACCCGGACGGCTCCATCCGCACGCTTGAGACAAACGCCTTCAGCCAGATCACCAAGGTCACGGACGAAATCGGTAACGTCACGCAGAACTTCTACGACGATTTCGGCCGGCTCATCCGCGTCGTCGATGGCGTCGGGGCTGAAACGAAATACGACTACCAGCCCGGCTCCGCGAACGTCACCAAGATCACCGATCCCCTCGGCAACGTCACCGAATACAAGTACGATGGCGCGAACAACAAAACCCAGATTATCGACGCCGAGGGCGGCGTCACCATCTTCGGCTACGACAAGGCGAACAATCTCACGAGCGTCACCGATCCGGTGAACAACGTCACGAAGTTCGTCTACGACCAAGCCAACCGGCTCAAGGAAGAAATCGACCCGCTTGGTAAGAGTCGGTTCTACACGCTGGATGCCGCCGGGAACAAGATCGCGATCCTCGACCGCAACAACAAAACGCGGACGTTCACTTTCGATGCCCTGAACCGCAACACGCAAGAGAACTGGCTCGCCGCGGACGGCTCCGTGGTGCGCGTCATCGCCAGCGCCTACGATAAGGCCGGGAACCTGCTCACCGCGAATGACCCAGACGCAAAGCTAAGCTACACCTACGACGCGCTAAACCGCGTGAAGACCGCCACGACCGAATACCCCGGCACGAGCGTACCAGTCACCACACTCACCTACGACTACGACGCCAACGGCAACCGTAAGAGCGTGGTGGACAACTTCGGCGTCCGCGTCGATTCCGTCTACAGTGACCGCAACGAACTACTATCCAGGACGATGCAGGGCGGCGGCGTCAGTGCCGCACGGGTGGAGTTCGAATATGCCGACAACGGCGAACGCAAGCTCCTCGAACGCTTCGCGGACGCCACCGGCACGACCCTGGTCGGCAGCACCAGCTACGCCTACTTCGCCAATGGCCTCTCGAAGACAATTACACACAAGAACGCTGCCGGCGGCACGTTGGTCAACTACGACTACCTTTACGACTTGGCCGGCCGCTTGAAGAGCGAAGTCCACCACGGCGACACGTACCAGTACGGCTACGATAAGACCGGCCAGTTCTTGACGGTGAACAAGGGCGGCTCGCTGTTCGAGAGCTTTACTTACGACAAGAACGGCAACCGCAAGACCAGCACCGGCCCAAACGGGGACCAGACGTACGCCCCAGCCGGTGCGGGCAACCGGTTGCTGAATGACGGTCAGAATACCTACTCCTACGATGGTGAAGGCAACCTCAAGACGAAAACGAAGATCGCAACCGGCGAAGTTACTGATTACACGTGGGATAATAGAAGTCGTCTTGTATTAGTGGAAACTCGATCCCAGGGTGGAATCATCATCAACACAACGTCCTATCGATATGATTCGACTGATCGACGTATTTCACAAGTTGGCAACGGAACGCCCATCTTTAGCTCGTATGATAAGGACTCAGTATGGCTCGACACCAACGCTGCAGGTGTGGCAACGTCTCGATACATCTACAGTGATCGTATTGACGAAATATTGTCATCAGTAACAGCGAATGCCGATCGCAAATGGCAGCTTTCAGACAAGCTAGGGACGCTACGTGATATTCAAGGAAACAACTCATTGATTCTTAACTCTACGTCGTACGCCTCATTTGGAGCCGTGCTATCGCAGTCCAACTCGAGCGTAGCGGAAAGATTTGGTTACACCGGTCGCGAAATAAGCCCTGCCGGTGTTTACTACTACAGAGCGAGATATTACGACCCACTGCTGGGCAAGTTCATGAGTAACGATCCGCTCGGCTTTTTCGGGCCCGACGCCAGTCTGAACAGGTATGTTAACAACAGTCCTAATAACTTCAACGATCCTTACGGCCTTGCCGCATTGCCAGAGTACTCGCTATTGCAAAAAACAGTCATCAACGGCTTCATCGGCGCAGCACTCGGATTGAAATACAAGGTGATCTGCAAAGTGATTAATGGCGACAGCGTGACTGGCAAGGATGTGGTAGTCGGCACCCTAATTGGTCTTGGTGCCGGAGTTGCCTTCCCGTTGCTATCCGCAGCCTTTGCAACAGGCGCTACCGCACCGTATTTGGGCGGCATTCTCAACGCATTATCCACATTTTTCGGCAAGGCATTCATACGCAATACGACGATCGGGACATTGCTGCCCACGAACTTGCAAGCTTTTAACTGCGTGCTCTTTGGCGACGCCCCATATTTAGGGTGATTATATACCCGTCCGGAACCTGGTGGGGTTTTATTGCCCCATCACCTTGCCGATTGCATAGGATAACAATGCTGCGGCCAATGGATTAAATACTGCTATGCACATAATTAGGCTGTCCCCTTTAACGCCGGCAACCAGTATGGCAGCAGTGTCTAGGACGATTGAAATCATGCACCAAGATATCACATAGAACGTTTTCATTTATTCATTTCTTACATAGCAGGCTTTACAAGACAAGTGGCGTATTCTACATCTCATGACTTATGCGACTTCCGATAAGCTACCCTTATCGGAACACTGAGAACAGGGTTTGGGAAGCGGTAAAGAGGTTCGATTCCCGTGCCGATTTCATGACTTCCGATCGCGCCGCAATGTACAAATCACTTCCCAATTTTCTTGCCTTGTGAGATACTCAGAATCACGAGGCAAAGACGAGACCATGACAAAAATTGACACGCTTCAACTCCATTCCGAACTTCCCCGACTGGTCGAATGCCTCGGCCGGGGCGAACGCGTCCTCCTAACGGATGGCGGCCACCCCATCGGGATCGTCGTCCCCCCGGAGATCGATCAAGTCACAGACACGCAAAAGCTCGTCCGCGACATGCTGACGTGGCGTGAGCTTTACGGCCCGACGCTCGGCAACGGGCTGACCAACCGAAAGCTCGTCGAGGAAGGCCGAAAGCGCTGATGAAGCCCTTGAGGGTCCGGCCCGAACTGCAAAGGAAATTCGTCGTCGATTGCTCGGTCACACTGGTCTGGTTTTTCAAGGACGAACTCAATGCCTATGCCGACAACGTGCTGCAGGAGGCCGCGTCCTCCACGCTGGTCGTTCCCGGCCTCTGGACCCTGGAGTTGACCAACGCCTTGGTCGTCGGCGAGCGGCGTCGACGCTTCACGCGGGAACAGTCCCGGACGTTCCTGAACAATCTTTCCGCCCTCTCGTTCGAGATCGACCGGCTCTCGGATTCGGTCGCGTTCTCGGACACCATTCACCTCGCGCGGCACCACGACCTTTCCGCCTACGACGCCGGCTACCTCGAGCTCGCGATCCGGAGGAACATTCCCCTCGCGACGCTCGACAAGCGTATGCAATCGGCCGCGAAGGAGGCGAACGTCGAACTGTTCCGGCCGTGAAAACCGTGTCGAATGTCGAATCAGAACATGACACCCGCCTCCCTTGTCAAGAAAACTCTACGTGACAACTCGTCCCCATTTGAGGTATGATCGGGGTATGGGTCACGATCCTGTTTCGCCATCCAATCAAAGCACCTTGGACCTTTCCGGCCTCCCCGATTCGGTCGCCGAAGGCATTCGCAAACTGGTACAGACGCTCCGACAGAGTTCCCCGCGACCGGACGCGACGGGCGTCCCGTTCATCGGCCGATTTGCGACGCCCGGCGTGTCGATCGCGAAGGACGGCCTCGACCGGACACGACGCGAGTTGTGGGTGACGTTCCCCCGCGACCTCCCGGACCGCCCGCCGTCATGAGCGACGTGCTGGCCGACACGCACGCCCTGGTCTGGTCCCTGTTCGACCCGGACCGACTTTCCCAACCCGCTCTGAGCGCGCTCACGAGGGCCTCGCAGGTCGGTCGGATATTCATTTCCACCGTCACCCTCGTCGAGTTGAACTACCTCGCGGGTCGGCCGACGTTTCCCTACCCGGACGCCTTCACCCAAGTCCTCTCACTGGTGGCGAACCCGGGCGAGCCGCTCCAGGCCCTTCCCCTCTCGCCCGGCGTGGTACAGACGCTCGACCGCGTTCCGCGGGGCGAAGTGCCCGACATGCCGGACCGGATCATCGCGGCCACGGCCGTCTGCTACCGCCTTCCGTTGGTCAGTTCGGACGAGGCCGTCCGAAAGTCGGTCGGCCTCAACGCGCACGTCTCGGTGGTCTGGTGATGGAGGGCCGGTATCCCCACGACGAGCTGATTCAAGAACCCGGCGTCGCGGGGGTCCAAGTCCTGCGGTTGGAAGAGATCGGGGCGAAGGCGTCCGACTACCTGAAAAAGGCGAAGGCCCCGAACACGCGGAAGGCGTACCGGGCCGACTGGTCAGACTTCGAGGTCTGGTGCAAGCACTACGCCCGCCCGTCCCTCCCCGCCACGCCGGAGACGGTGGCCTACTACTTGGCCGACCAGTCCCAGTACCTCAAGGTCTCGACGTTGGAGCGACGGCTCGCCACGATCTCGGAGGCGCACAAGGCGGCCGGGTTGGAGCCCCCCACCCGGCACGTCCAGGTCCGTCTCGTCTGGGCGGGGATCAAGCGGGAGAAAGGGACCGCCCAGGCCCACATGAAGCCCGCCCTCACCCGCCACTTGCGGGCCATGGTCGCACACCTGCCCGACTCGCTCATGGGCTGTCGCGACCGGGCGTTGCTCCTTCTCGGGTTCGCCGGGGCGATGCGGCGGAGCGAACTGGTCGGCCTCGCCGTGAGCGACTTGGCGTTGACCGACGAGGGCCTCGTCGTCCACGTCCGCAAGAGCAAGACGGACCAGACCGGCGCGGGTCGGAAGCTCGGCATCCCGTTCGGCTCGAACGCGGAGACCTGCCCGGTCCGCGCCGTGCAGGCGTGGCTCGACGAATCCCGGCTGGACGACGGCCCCCTCTTCCGGGCCGTCTCCCGGGCCGGCCTCGTCGGCGAAAGGCAACTCTCGGACCGCGTGGTCGCGAACGTCGTCAAGCGGTCGCTCGTCGCGGCGGGGAAGTCGGCCCGGCGGTACGCGGGCCACTCGCTCCGGGCGGGCCTCATCACGCAAGCGGCCATGGCGGGCGTTTCCGAGCGGGCGATCCAGGACCAGTCGGGGCACAAGAGCCTACTGGTGTTGCGGCGGTACATCCGGGACGGGTCGCTCTTCCGCGAGAACGCGGCCGGGAAAGTGGGGCTGTGAGCATGACGGCGGAACTGCTCGAACCCGAACACAAGATGGCAAGGTTCGCCGGCACCTTTCCGTGCCTCGCCCAAGAGCCGTTCGTGACGCTCTGGGACGCGAACGGGCTCGACGCGTGGGCCGCGGAATCGCGGCTGTCGCACGGCGAACTCGTCACCGCGTGATTTCTCCTCGCCATTTGGGACCCGGCTCATGTGTGGCGGTGCGGTCGCTTGATCTCATGGAGGCGCTTCGCGTTTGGGACACAATCGGCGTTCTAGGCACACCGAGAGCACTCGCCGGTCGGCCGAGGTTTTTCAGTGTGCGGGAAAGATTTTCCGGTTACGCTCGAATCATCTGGTGGTAGCCCATGTTCAGCTTGGAGGGAAGCCGTGACTGACTTCCAATCGTTGATGTGGCTCCGTGGTACCGAGCGACTGCTCGTGGTGTTCGGCGGCCTCGGATTCGTGGTCTGTGGGATGCTTCTGTTCAAATGGGGTGTCGGCGGGCCGGCGAAGCTGATTGTCGAAGCGAAGGAATTCAAGGCCCAGTTGGTCAACGCAGCCCCTGGCCTCGTTGTGTTGCTGTTCGGTGCCGTGATGCTCGGGCTCGGAACCCTCAGGTCAGCGGAGTACAAGTCTGAACAGACATCGACAGGACAGAAGACGTCCGTGGAGTGGAAGTATAGCAGGGAGGAGATTGACGAGACCCGGAAATTCCTGCATCAGTTCAGCGGAAATGAGAACGAAAAGCTGACAGAGGCCGAAGTGAAACAGTTCCGCGAGCGGGCAGGTAAGCTACTGGCCAAGCTGAACGCTGATAAGGCTCCGTAGCGTCAGACTAGCTGCCCCAACACGACTGGAGGACACCTCGGATGCACGCACGACTTCTGACGGCAGCGACGGTGGTCATACTTGCCGTCAGCACCTCGGCTCTCGCCGCACCGCCCGCCCACCCTACCGATTGTGCACTCCGGTTCGTCGCCGCCAAGAGTGGCGGTGAGCGGGCAACGGGCACTGCTACCTACGTCTATCGCACCGACAACGGCCCGCACTACCTCGTGACCGCATACCACTGCCTGCACGAGGTCGATTTCGTGGCGGTTGAGGTGAACGAGAAGGGGGTTCCCGAATTCAAGCTCACGGATTTGGTGGAGAAGTCGTTCCTCTGCTCACCAGCGTCGGACCTATGCGTATTCAAGGTCACGCCAACCGGGAAAGCCAAGTTGGCTGAGTGCGGGCGACGGCCAGCGAAATTGGCCGACAATGCTCCACCGGCCGCGACGCATGTCGTGGCGGTAGGAAACCCAGTCATCGTCCTGCTCGGTGTGAATCAGGTCCCGTTCTCTTGGGTATCAGGAGCGACGGTGAGTCAGACCGGTAGCTTCGGTCAAAAAGTTGGCTCCGAGTATGCCGACGGAGATGCCCGGCTCACGCCGGTGGTCATGCTCGAGAGTCTGCAAATCACGCGAGGGTTTAGCGGTGGGCCAGTGCTCCGCAGCGCTTCCAATTTTACCAAGGACGACCGAGAAGTCGTCGGCATAGTCCAGGGTGGCGACCCCAAGAAGGAAAAGCTGAGCTGGTGCATCGCGGCGGAGCAGGTCGTCAAACTTATTGACTCTCAGGCAGACCAGTGGGAGGCTTACCCCCCGGCCGATCGGTGGAAACCACAACTTTTCAAGTCTACTGCCTACAGCCGGACGGCCGAAAGGCTGGTCGTTGGGTTCCCTCTGAAGTTCAGCACCCGAGACACCCTCAGCGATATGTACCGCTGGAAGATGGACACCGAGGTCACGATATCCGAGAACGGACGGCTCGACGCAAAGACAAGGACTTGGGCGACCCGGAACGTCGGGTTCACCGGGGAGGTCATCGTCTACCTTTGTGACGCGAGCGGAAATGTCTTGTGGCGAACCACCGCCCGCCACACCTACGCTCTTGACTTGCGCACTATGGATCGGACGGAAACCTGGAATGAGCAGGTTCCATCGAACGTGCTTGCCCGAGTGTCGAAGTGCCTCATTCACCACCAAAACAGTCCGAAACGTTTAGAGGACGCCCTCGGAATAGCGACGGTGCTGTTCGGAAATTCAGAGATCCGCCTCCTCAAGGACCTGGCCAAGGCGGAAGACATCCCTTGGGCGAGGGAGAGGGGCGGTAAGTCCAACTCACAACCGCAGCGGTGAACAACGACGATCCTGGTACAATCGCTCAGTCCACCGCTTCTCACCGCACAGCAAAGGCCGGTTCACATCATTCGATCGCGTCGGATGTGTCCCGTAAGCCGTTGAACGACACCGGTTCCGCTAACCCACTGGTCCGGCGAAAGCGTCAGCCCTTGGGGCCGGCCGTTCTCGACGGGCACGGCCGCGTCGCGCGCGTACAGCAGGCCGACTTGGTGGCCCGGTCGTAGACGAACACGGATTGGTCCCCGCACGCGTTCTCGAAGTAGCTGCGGTACACGTTCGGATCCGTGCTTCGATGCAGGTCGGCTCGGGGCCGTCCGGCACGGCTACATGGCGATTGCGCATGGTGAAGATCAGTTTCATATCCCCCTTGCGGTCGTTCCCTCGAACAGTACCACATCGGCCTGTTCGCCGGAAGTGATTCCTGCGGCCGGTTCGACCGGCGCGGTATGGCGGGGACGTTCGAGCCGTGTCAGTTCTTGTTGAGAAGCATCACGGTTAACTCCCGATCAACACGCTCTCGATCTTGAGCGTATTCGGAGCGCGGTGCGGCGTCGTGACGATGGTGGTGCGGAGTGCCTACTTCGCCTCCACCGCGTTCATGATCGCGAGCAACATTCGGAACCAGCGGTCCGTTCCCTGGAACTTCTCCAGTGTCGCACGTACCGTCTGCTTCGGCACCTTCCCGCTGATCGCCGCGTAGGCCAACTCGGTGACCGCCCCGGGATAAGTGCGGACGGGATCGGCAACTTCAAGTTTCACCTTAAACTTCTCGTCGATGCCCGGGTGCCGCACCTCGACGCCGTCGAAGGTGCGCAACAAAGAGGAAAGCAGGGTTGTCTCGAAGAACGAATCGTACACCATCCGCAAATCCGCATACTTGAACTCGATGCCGTCTCCCGTGGGCGAGTATCCGAAGAGAATTCGGCCTGCCAAATATAGGCGCTCCAAGACCCACCATTGACGCGCGAGTCTTCTGATCCGGCCTTCTCGCTTCGGCTTCTGGGTCTTTTTGGGGGCTCGGGATGAGTTACCCAGCTCCATCTTCATCGTCTGCGCGACGCAAGCCCCCGCCGCGAAGGCGGCGCGGATGTTGAGTGGCTCCTCTACGGTTCCGAAAAACGAATCGACCGCTTTCAGGTTCGGCTCCAGCCCGTGGTCTGCGGGTAGCATGAAGAACGGCCACTGCAGTGGCGTCTGGGTCAACTGCTCGATTCGAAGCCGGACCGACTCCCGGACCTCTTCGTCCTCCGGAAGAAGTCTTACGATCGACCGGAGGAAGTCACGCTCCTTGCACCAGGGGCAGTGCTGCTCCTCGGGCAAGAAGATCTTTTCGCCGTACGCGATTCTGACCCCTTCGTGGTCGCGGTAGCGTCGCTCCAGAGACTCCAGCAAGACGTCGTTCGCTGTCCGGGAGACCATGACGAAGATGCTGATCGACGGCCTCGCCCCGGCCGGCTGGGTTATCTTGTAAATCGCGCTTCTGAAGTTGAACAACGTCTCGCCCGTGACGATGGCGTCGTCCGCGATCAGGATCCGTTTCGCCCCCTGGAGTGGGCCGTTGAGGCTTTCCTCGATCTTCCCGGCAGGAACGGTCAAGGGCGTGAGCTTTTCGAACACCTCTTTACAGATCGCCGCGACGACGTGGCTGTTTTTGTGCTGCGGGATGAGGATCAGGTCCGGCGGCTCCGGTCGGCCAAGACTTCGGAGGGCCTCGAGGCATTTCTCCCTGAACCACTTATCCTCGGCCATTCTCGCCGTGTCGAGGAAGACACTAAAGTGCCTCTCGCTTTTCGGCGCTGTCCCGGAGTACTCAATGGTCTTGTGCAGTTCGACGGCATCCCTTCGGCTCACCATCGACCAGAATTTCGCCTTCTCCTTGGCCTTGGTTTGGCCGACGATCACCGCCTTCCAGTCGAGGTGCGGGATGAGTTCGTAAGTCTGGGGATCGACGTAGATCCGCGGGTGGGTAGCGCACTTCTCGCACGCCGCCGCCGGCCAGTTCTGGATTTCCACCGTCGCGAGGTCTTGCTTGCACGGCAGCTCGTCTGCCGTCGTCCGGCAGAGCACGATAATCGTGCTGTCGGGGATCATGTTGTGGAAGAGCTGGCACAGGCGGCCGCTCGAACTGACGCTGATCAGGAAGAGGTAGTTGAGAGGCTTTTCCCTGTCCTCTGCGTCGGTCACGAACGGCCTGTTTGTAATGGCCCTGATTCGTGCCGTCACATCGACTCGGTCTTCGGGGTATTTGTCGAGCGTGGCGATCTCGATTACGTGGCCGGCTACACGCTGGGAGTGCTCCCGAAGCCGAACCATCAGCGGCAACATCGACCCCGTGTCGCCGATGATCAGCGTGTCCCCGGTAATGGCCTCGACGAGCCAATCGAGAATCCGGTCGATGTCGTAGACGCTGCGAAGGGCGTCCGCCAGCCGGATGAACTTCTCGGCGTGCCGTTCCTGGTACGGGAGGACGTAGTGGTAGACGTCGGTCTCGTAGATCGCGCCGGTCCGCTTGAGGATACCTTCGACTTCGGCTTGGCGTAGCGCTTTCAAGTCGGGGACCCTGGCGGGGTCCTCCATTCCTGGGATCGGCATCCAGGTCGGCGACTTCATTTCGCCGGCCCGGCTGACAAGCGCGCCGCCCCGGAGTTGTTTGACGACGTCACCCACGACGACATCTGTCGCGACCGTGTTCACGAACTCCGGACCTCCACCTCGAAACACGACGACATCGTGCCTGCGCAAGAACCGCGCGAACGTCTCCCGGTACAGAGTTCCGATTGAATCGGACGTAGCCTCGAGCACGGGGTCGATCAGCAGGATGTTGTCTTCTTCTAAGTTGTCAAACCGCCACTCGAACACGTCCGGGGCCGGCTTCGTGTAGACCAACCGGACGTATGTGATGGGCATGGCTGTCAGTCCGAGAACAGGGTCGGCTGGCCGTCCCCTTCCTTGACGATGGGGATCAAGATGTCTAGCGTGGTTCCGGGCATGTATCCGAGCACCCCGCCCTCGAGGCGGAAGCCCGAACCGGAGTCATCCGTGCCGTCCAGGAACGCCAGCAGTCTGCCCGTGCGGAGGACCGCGAGGGCACGCAAGGAGCGTAGGCAGGTCTCGATGTACGTATACCCGAAGCCCGAGGCACCTCGGACTCGGCAATCCTGCGCCCTGAGCTTGACCGACGACCTGGTTCGGAGTGCGTCGCGTAACGATGCTTCTTCTTCGCCGACGGGCCCGTGATAGATGTCGAGGTTTTGGGCCTGGCGGGCTGCAATCCCGACCCCGTCGTCGTTGACGCACACCTGGACGAAATCGGTCCGGGCCCTCCTGGTTAGCGCCGCGAGTCGTTCTTCGTAGCCCCGGAGGCGACCCGTCGGATCTGGGTGCCCCTGGACGCTCTTGTAGTACCCGAGCAGGAAGTAGCTGACGATCTTGGAGCCCGACGGCAACGGTCGCTTCGCCGCGTGGTCGTAGGCGTTCTGAATCCCCTCGAACGCCAGCTTGATCACGTCCCGCAACCGGTCGCGATCGAAATTCGTTGGCCGGACGTTGACCTTCTTCAACGACGCAAGGAACGCGTCGCGGAACTGCTCCTCCCTCTCCGCGTCCACGCTCAAGCCTCGATGGAGCTCGCTGAAGATCACGGCGTTCTGGTCCGCTCTCGTATCCTTTGCGCCGTAGAAGCTCCGCACTTGGGCGGTGACGTCCGTCCCGTTCGCGAGGATTTTACCGGCATGAGCTGCGAGCGCGTAGCCTAAGCCCGATCGGGTGAACGCCCGAAACCAGTCCCCCTCGCCGAACGGCGGGACGCTCGCCTCGAGATGGTCGCCGGAGAACCGCCGAAGGGCATTCCCGATCCGCCAGCCGGTCCCGGGCGTCATGTAGGGGTAGCCGGAAATACGGAGCGAAACCGAGGTCCCATCCTTGGTGTCCGCCAACCGCGCGATCACCTCCTCGGCCCGCGCCGGGGTGACCTCCCCGCCCAGGCTGATCGCGACTGACGCCGTCAGCGTCCTTTCCATCGGGGTGCCCTCCCTGGCCCTCCGCCGGCCGCGGCCGCGCGGCCGAGTTCGCCACCTCCAACGTCGGATACCCAGTGCAAAGAACTCAAATTTTTACTTTTCTGGCAGATTCGGCACCGCCGATGACACCAGCCCAGACCCCGCAGTTTCTCGCGCCACGTGGGGCCGGGGCGGTTCGAAAGGAATGGGCAAGGCCGCGCACCCTACAATACAGCCGGCTGGGGAAGTCCCCAGCCGGTGGCGGGGTCTGCTGAGTTTGTGTTGCATTCGCCCACTCGATATGTTCACCTGAACACTATGTCGCGGGCGGTCGTAACGGCTTTTCCCACCGAAAGAACGGGCGCTGCGGAATGCCGGCGGCGCGAAGGGGGTCGAGATGAGCCAAGCCTCAGTTGAGTCTGGGATAACCGTCGAGAAGAAGCCGCCCGAGGGCGAAGTGTACGACGTGATGGGCGGCTCCGACCGCTGGGAGGTCAAGGTCCACGAGCACGGGCTCGTCGCCCTCCTCGACGTCATGCCCCGGTTCGCCCCGGTCGGCAAGACCGCCGACTTCGCCATCGTCCAGGCGGCCCGGGTGTCCTACGGGCACGGTACGAAGCAGGTCAACGAGGACCGCGGGCTGATCCGCTACCTAGCCCGCCACCGCCACACTACCCCGTTTGAGATGGTGGAGTTCAAGTTCCACCACGTCATGCCGATTTTCGTCGCCCGCCAGTGGATCCGGCACCGGACGGCGAACGTCAACGAGTACTCGGCCCGCTACTCGGTGGTGAAGGACCGCTTCTACCGGCCCTCGCTGGAAAGCCTGCGGCAGCAGAGCACGACCAACCGGCAGGGCGGCACCGAGCAGGTCGACTCGCTGACCGCCGATGAGTTCTACAAGTACCTCGACGAGGTCGAGGCCCACTACGCGGACTACCAGAAGATGCTCGACAAGGGCGTTGCCCGGGAGCTCGCCCGCATCGGGCTGCCGCTGAACGTCTACACCGAGTGGTACTGGAAGATCGACCTGCACAACCTGCTGCACTTCCTGTCGCTGCGCATGGACCCGCACGCCCAACAGGAGATCCGCGACTTCGCCAACGCCATGTTCGCACTCATCCAGCCCATCGTGCCGATCGCGGCCGAGGCGTTCATGGACTACAACTTCCACTCGCTCCGGCTATCCCGGCTCGAGATCGAGGCGCTCCGCACCGGCCAGCCGCTCGCGACGGACAACAAGCGCGAGCTGGCCGAGTGGGAGGATAAGAGGAAGCGGCTAGGGCTCGAATAACCCCCTGCCGCCGTGCTATCCTCGACTTGACGGCCGCGTGGCGGCGGCGCTAATCATCGGGCCGGCAACACCCGGGAGTGATCGCCGTTCACCCCGACCGCGGGGAGCCGCTGTGAGGCGACGGCCGGATGAACCACGCGCTGCACCATACCGCGGGGGCATGATTCGCCTCCGGCATCCACAGCTCACCGACGCCCCGCGGCTGCCGAGCTGTGGATGCCAGAGGCGGAGGGCACGGCGATGGGGGTCTCTGCGTTCGTACAAACCGAGCCGGTGGACGTGCCGCGGGGCACAGCCCGTGGATGCGGACGGATGGCAAGGACTTCGCCAGCGTCCTCTGCTCCCCGCGGTGCTGGAGGAACACGTTGGGGCCGACCTCGCCACCGCTGACGGAAACGGCGTCCCTTGAAGGGCACCGTCTCTCGCCTCGGGCCCTGACCCCGCGAACCGCCCGAGGTGGACGCCTATCGGATCGATCACCGGCGGTTCGCCGTCGGTGATGGGGCTCACGCAACATCAACCGGACAGCGCCGTGTCGCTGGTCAACGAGTTTCGGAGGATAGTCGGGTCCTTACGCTGCCAACGGTGTACGGAGACTTCCTGCCGACGGTCGAGTTCCGGTTGCGGACCGGGAGCCACGTGGGCCTCGCGTATGCGTGATTCACGGCGGTGAAACTCGCCGGCGGAACCATATCGCTCCCGTTCACGACAGGGACCGCGGTCACGATCCGAGGTCGAGACCTTCACGCACGCTACGTCGCGCTCGTGAGGCATCAAGTCGTGACCGTGACCGTGAACGAGGCCGACGAGCCGACGGTGCACCTCGTCCCGGAATCAACACCCGTGGTGTTGGTGATCGACGTGAAGACGTGATCGACCCCCCTTGCCTCTCGCCTCCGCAACATCGAGCCGTGCGACAGGCGTGGGGAAGTGAATTTAAAAGGGTTCGGGTTCGCGAGTGACACGAAGGACGCGGTGAGTAGTTTGACCTCTGGCTCCCGTGGGGATGCGGACAACGGCGACGGATTGATCGATGGAGAGAAACTCTCGGCCCTCCTCACGAGAAATCGTGTGCTTTCTCAACGAAAAATAATCACGGATGGCGTCGCGTGCTCGACAACGGCCGGGCCGACTCCCTAAATGACTCGGACAAAACCTCAGATACGGCCTATTATCAAGCGGCTTCGGGGGCCGGGTTGTTTACTGTTTCTGAATCGGGCCCGTATGTACGTATCGAATCGGGTGCCCTTCCAACTGGTCTGGGAGTTGGCCCCGAACCGCGGGGTCGGCGGTGGACAAGTGGACGGTCAACACCGCCTCCCCCGACGCAGTCGTTTCGATGTCCACGCCGCACACGCCCGGTTGACGAAGGAGGGAGGGCGAGTGACGCTTTTTCAGAGCCCGAATCTCGTTGAATGTGGCCATTGCTTGGCACCGTTTGCACGCCTGGCCGCTACGCCAGCTTGACCTTGAGCTTGGCGAGCACGTCGCCAATGTGATTGGCGAACGTCAAGCTCCCGTTCGTGGCCCCGGCGAAGAGGAGCCCGACCGCCTTGTTCGTCCCCCGCTCGAGGATCGCCGACCCCGAGTCGCCTGAGTCGCTAAAGCGCTGCCCGTTCAGGCCACGAATCGCGATCTGGTCCTCGAACATGACGTCGCCGACCTCGTAGGGGATCATGACGTCGAAGGCGACGCTGGACACGCGGCCCGCGCGGTACGAGGTGGTCCGGCCGAACTTGTGAACGATCATGTCCTTGGCCGCCGCGGCAGTCCCCTGCGGTGGGCCAATGAACAGGATATCCGCGATCGCTCCGCTCTGCGGGTCCAGCTCGGCGATGGCGCCGTCCACCGTATTGTCGGTCCGGTCTGCTCGGAGGTCAATCCACCGCGTCAGTTTCGCGATCTGGTCAGTGTTGGCGTTCCCGCCGTCAAGCAGCCCCGGTTGAAAGATCGGCGACCCCACCGGCAGGCCGACGCGGGTCGTGGTCCCGTCCGCCCCGACCCCGCTCTCGAAGGCGAGGACGTGATTGTTGCTCAAGACGTAGTGGACTCCGCCGGAGTCCTTCACGAGCAGTCCGAACGTCCCGGCCATGATGAACGCGTCGGCGGGCTCACGGAACCCGACGGAGGAGCCTGGCTGGGCGGGGCGGAACTTCGTCTGGGGGTTCGGAACACTGATCGTCCGGCCCCGCGCTTGGTCGCGGGTGCTTGCCTTCACCTGGGGCACGATCAGGCCTACCTCCTCGACATCCGTCTCGAACCCGCCTGCCATCTTAGGCAGCATGTCCTTCTTCGGGACAGCGCCGGTTGGGAGCTTGGACTTGACCAGGAACTTGACCGCTGGAACCCCGGTCGGCACGCCATCAACGTATTTCTCGTCGATCCCGACCCCGACCACGTTGTGCGTAGGCCTCGTGCTCCCCATCGCGCCCCGCGGGCGCACCGCAGACAGGGCGGTCGTTCCTCGTAGCAAGAACCGCTTGGACAGGTCGGCCTTCGCCTTGGCCAGGCCGTCGCGCTCGGAGCTGGACATGGCGGAGAACAGTTTCATTGGTCGTTCCTCATACGGGGGATTGGGCAGTCTGCACTTTCCGTGACTTTCTGCATGCGAGCGGCGAAGGGGAGTACGAGGTCGTCGGAGCGGGCCAGCAGCAGGTGCGGTTCGTGCGGGCCAACGTCGGCGCATTCCACTTCTGCCTGTGGGCCTTCACGATGACCGAGGCGTGGGCCTGGAACCGGGACGCCATGGGGCTGGTGAGTCACCGCCCCGCGTCCCCGTGGGATGATGAGTCTCCGGGGGAGGCGTACGCGGGTAGATCGGCATGCGGAACGTGTCCCTATCGTCAAGTGCGCACTGTATGAGCTAGGGCAAAAGTCGGTGCGGTATACTAGCCGCCTGCCCGCCCCGCGTCGAACAGCTGATGCGCCCCCGACCGCGGGAACGGTGGGATCAGATGTTGCCGGTAAACGTCATCTGCGCCCCGGCCGGGCCGATTGCGCTGACGTCCAGACCGGACTTGGTCCCATCCCACCAATTGGTATTCGGGATCGTCCCACCGGCGAAGTGGTCGTTCCCCCCCTTCGCGAACAGGTCCGTGGCGTCCCCCTGGTTCTGGGGATCGTTCTCGAGGTCGTTGCGCCCGTCCGCTTGCACCAGCGAGCACTCGTAATGGAGTGAAGGGGTCATCTGCTCGTTCTGGTTGTCACCCAACTCATCCACGCGCCATACCGCCAGACCGGACCCGGGCAACGCCAGGTCGCGGCCATGCTTGAAGCGGTTCTCGATGATGTAGTACTCGGTCGGCCCCTTGCGATGGATGAAGAACTTGTTTGAACCGGCCTCCGCGGTCCCGGCCAAGCCGGCGGTGATCTTCGTCAGCGACTGGGCCCACCCGGCCTTGTACTTCAGGTACGCACCGACGTGGGGCGGGTTCTTCTCGTCCGCATTCGGCCCCGCGCACATCAGGCAGAACATGCCAACCCCCGCCGACTCGTAACCGTAGTCGTATAGGTCGGGGAAGTCGCAGATCATGTGGCCGTTTTCATGGCAAAACGTGCCCAGCGACAGTTCACTGGTCATATCGGTTATCTGGTAGTCGAAGGCGTTCTTCCCCGGAGTGAGGTGGAACGGTGTCTGGAGGTGGTAGGAATGGGGCCAGAGGCCCTTTGCCCAGTTGTTCACCCGCGTCCCGGCGTAGAAGACGTTCGTCGCATACACGTACTGTTGGGCATCCACGGTTAGACCGGAGAAGTCGAACCCGTGGGCCTTGTGGTACGTTAGAGCCTCCTTGATTAACTGCCGCGCCCGAATTGGCTGATCGATTTCTTCGTCGGTGTAGTAGCTTCGGGGGTGCTGGGCCGTATAGTACGGGGCCACCACATTCCTGTACTTGAGCCGGCCCCCGGAGATGTCCAGAAAGTAGTCGTATACGGAACCGTTATTACCAAATCCCGTGTAGCCGACCTTGTTGCAGAAGTCATCAACTTGGTCTCGGGCGATGGTCCCAGGGACATCGGGAAATTGCACCAGCAGACAGAGGCCGACGAAGTCACCGACCGTCTCGCGCTGCGGAGGTGCGGGGGCGACCCCAGGGGCAGCAGCCGCACCGCGGAGTGCTTGCTTAAACTGCTGACGTCGTTGCTCCCAGCGGGACGTGCCGGGCGGCAGTCCCGGGCGCTCCATCGCCTTGGCCTTGGCGGCCGCCCGCGACACCCGGACACCCGGCTTGAGCCCCAAATTCTTCGGGTTTACGAGTCGTGGACGCGCCCCACTGGGCATCAGGTCGTCTCCGTCTGGGCTGACATCTGCGTACTCGTAGAAGCCGGTGGCCGGATTCTCGACCACCGTGTATCCGTTAACGGCCTCAAAGACGGCATGATGCTGATCGCCCCATCCGCGGACGCGGAGAGCGGTGCCGTCTGGTTGGGTAAAGGTGAACTCCTTACCGCTGAACGGAACTGACATTGGGCAACTCGCTTTCTGTTAAAGGACTCGCGCCGAACAACCCAGCTCACCCGCCGCAGCCGCTTTGGGCTGCGGTCAGGTGCGGCGACTGGCTCGGCGTCACTAGAACCCAATCACGCTGGTCCGGTTTGGGTTCCTCGGCCGCGCACGCTTGGCGGCCTGATCGACTGGCAATGCCTCCGCCGCGGCGACGGGAGCCGGCGGTGGGAACAGCACCGCCATCACCTTCTCGGCGCTCGCGATGCGTCTGGCTCGTAGGTCGGGGTCATGGTGGTTGTGACCATGCCCGTACCCGCCTAGCGATTCCGGCCACACCCACGGATGTTCGACCTGCACCCAGTCACCCGGCGCGAACCACTGGACTCCACCCTTCTGGACCCGCTTTACTTTGCCGGGATGCCTCCACTCGTGAGCCGCGAACCAGTCCTCGATCCGGTCATCGATCCAGCCGTGTAGCCGCCAGAAGACGGGGTTGACGTGGGAAGAGTAGAACTCGCCTAGCCAGTCGTACTTGGGGTTGTCCCACTTCGTGGAAATGTCTTCATCTGCTCGGCCCAGCGGCAGAAGCTCGTTTGTGTCAGGGTCGCGGGGCGTCGCCGACCAGCGAATGTGCATGTCGTTATGCACACTGAACTCGACCAGCGCGCCAAACTGACCGAGGGTTAGGGAGGCAAGGTAGGTCGGATCTTTGAACTGGTAGTCCCACCACCTCATGCGGCTCCAGTAAAAGGGGTCAGACTTTACGACAGTGAACCGTCGCTCGACGTTGGGGTAGTCCGAGATCGACCAGATCGGTGGTACAGCGTTGGCTGGGCCGTTTGGGCCACCTGCACTGGGTTGCGGAATCTCCGGCCACTCGAGCGGCGTTGCGGACGCTTCGCCCATCAGTTTCTTGTACTGAACAACCATCTGGCGGTGGAAAAACAGGAAATCCTCCCCTGCGCCGTTGGTCACGGCCGGGCGAGTCCGCTCCGCGGGCGAGATCAGCGCAACCCGGTCGCCGGGGATTCGCCAATCCAGCTTGGCGATTACGTCCTTCTCGGTCGCACTTAGCCCGTTCCAGCTACCACGGATGCCATGCCAGACCGCGTGGTGCAAGCGGTGAACGCGGTCGGCAAAGTGGGCGATTACGCCTTGCGGAAGCTGGTACGTCGGTGCTGGGATGGACGTGCTGACGGCCACGAACGAGTATGTCAGCCCTGCTGGCCGGTTCGGTGCATGCGGAACGGAGCGGATTACCGTGCCGACGATCGCTGGCCGCTGCTGGTCGCCATCAGGCCATGCAGGGGCTAATACCCCCACGTAATCGTAGACCCATCCGGCCGTCTGGGTGCCGCTTACTCCGACCGCTCGGAGCTTGATCGTCGGCACGCCGTTGTCCGTGGACACGCTCCCACGGATGTCCAAGTCGTAGCCACCGGAGCCGATCCGACCCCGGACGAGATCCGGGCCGTCCGCTTGAAGGGTGAGCGCCGCTTGCCACAGTCGGATGTCGTTGAAGTCCTCGACTTCTTCCGGCTTGTTGTGAAAGCTGCGGTACGTCCAGGTACCGACAAACGGGTTCGTGGTCATCTTGCCTCCTGAAAAGGGACTGATGGAGTTAGGGGAATGTCGTCGGACATCTGGAGGCCACGACCATTGTCGGTACTCACCCCCGAGCGCGGGACTTGGCGGCGATCAAATAACCGGCTGCGGAGACACACTGCAGAACGAAGTCGAAATGGACGCGATACTCGGGCACAGCAAAGTTTCTTCTCTTCCTTTGAATGGAACGGCGAGATGTGGGTTGTACAGTTGATCCGAGGCCGTGTACTCATCGGGCAGCAACTCGATTTCCGTGGTGAGCGGCTGGCGGCCGTCCGCTTGCCACACCTCAAGCACCGTTCCCGTGAGCGGTTGACAGTCGGTATCGGAAACGGATCCAGTGAACCAAAGGACCGGACCAGTCGAGTCAGCAGGGTACAAGTCAGTCACGTCTGGCGCGCACGGGCGGTAGAACGGCCTTTCGACGTGATCCTCGGTCGGTTTGCATTTTTCCATAGGAGCCTCTGGTCTAAAGTGTCGGCTCGTGGCGGCCTGAATGCGTTAAACGAACCCGCCCCGGCGGCAGCAATGACCTAAACAGGTCATCGGCGGAAACGACTGTCTTGCGGCACTGAGGCCGGAATGAGCCTTGACGATTTGGGCGACTTAATCGCCGGTCAGTTCATGAACTGCGATGTCGGAGTAGAAGGCTTGCACTTGTGGGAACGGGGCAGGCGTGGGGTGTTGAGCGGGCCGCTGGTTTTGGGCGTCATGGGCACCCTTCCGAACACCTTGCCTGTGGAGGCGTTCGGCCCGACTCATCCGGAGACCACACTCCAGTCGTGAAGGCCTCAGGAAGGCGGAGTTGAACCGAATCTCGTGCCCTTGCATGGGACGGGGCGTCGGCCGTCCTGACGGAAGCTCTGGACGAATCATGGCCGTCGCGCGCCGATTTGGACTGTGGTTCAAATTACCTGGCCGCCTCGTCGGACAAACTGAGCTAGCAATTCCGCCCGGGAGTTGACGTGGAAGGCAACGTAGATCTGCTTGACGTGATTGTGGACGGTGTTCCGGCTCAGACCAAACTTCACGGCGATGGCCTTCTCAGACAGGCCGCTCAGCAGGTAGACCAAGACTTTCTCCTGGGCAGGGGTGAGCTCCGGCTTCGAACCCGATCGGGTTGGGCATGCCGGCGTTGGCTCGTCCCCGTCCTGTGCGGCGGCATCGAGATGCTCGAACACGCATGTGGTCGACCCGAATTGGATGAGCGTCCCGTGCGCGAGGTCCGCGCGGGCCACGGCGATCCCGTCGATTCGCGTCCCGTTGCGGCTGCCCTGGTCGATGACGCGGGCCGACGTCTGGTCGATTTCGATGACCGCGTGCCGTCTTGAGATGTCGGGGCCGGCGATGACGAGGTCGCAGTCGAATTGGCGACCGATGAGATAGCGGCCCGGACGAAGGTACAGCAAGCCTCCGGCTTCTCCGGACATCACGACGAGGCGAGCAAATACTCGCATGGCGGGCACCAAGCTGGTAGTTGTTGTCGCTCAAAGCACTATAGCCTGTTTAGGTCATGTCCGCATTCTAGCGGGAGAAATACGTCTTTCCAGGATGACTTGCCCTAGATGCCAACATCATCATGTGGCCAGAAGTAGAGCGCGGAGCGAAGGGGGCTCAGTTCCCCCGGAGTCGGTGCTCTTTGGGGAATTCTCACCCGGCATGACATCGGCTTTATTCTTCGACCCGCATCGTGCTCGACTCACGATTACGACGCTCACGCTGCATCCAACATCGCTATCTCCCGTTTCCTCCCTTACCATCCGTGGAAATTGAAATCGAAAGACGTTTGATAGAAAGAGGTTCCGCCATGAAACGGTCGTTAGCGATTGCTGTCGCAGGAATTGCGACGACTCTAGCCGTCAGCGCCTACCGCCTTCCGGTCATCCCAGCGGACGACCACCCGGTTAAGCCTGAAGACGCGAGGGCTCCCAAATTGCAAGGGGCAAACCCCTTCCCCGACTTCGGGTTCATGCCTTCTGCCGAGCAGTACACGGGGCCGTTCTTTCGTCTGAAGCAGGACTATCCGGAGGCGCAACCGGCCGCGGACGGGCGTCCCCCGTTCCTCGACATCCCGTTCAACGAGAACGGCCCCGGCAAAGACAACTGGAAGAAATACCTGCTCGCCGTGCGAGACTACTGCTTTGAAGGCAACGTGAACCCCCTGCCGACCGTGCCCGGGGCGGTTGACCAAAACTGGGCCCTCGAGAAGAACAAGAATCGCGGCTGGTACCACGCGCCGTGGCAGCACTGGGACCACACCGGCCGCGCCGGCCGGGAGGCGATCCGCGGCCTGACGCGGGAGGCGACCAGCCAGCCGCGGCAACTCGCGGCCACCCAGACGACCAAGTTCCAAACATACGCGGTGGGGTTTTACAACAACTTCGGCGGGTACACGATCGGCCAGGTGTGGCGTGACCATCGAAAGCCGGACCCGACCGGCACCAGGTTCCCGGTCGGCACGGTGGTTTGCAAGGTGTTGTTCACGCAGGCCACGGTGGATCAGGTTCCGTTCCTCTCGCCGCCGGTTGAATGGGAGGCTTACGCGGAGACGTCCGACGCCGACCGGACACGGAAAGTGCAGCGTGTGCGGCTGCTGCAGATGGATATCATGGTCCGCGACCCGCGGGTCGAAAAGATCAACGGCAGCGGCTGGGTGTTCGGCACGTTCTGCTACAACGGGGCCCTTGGGAACCCGAACCGGTGGTACAACCTCGTCCCGGTCGGCCTCCAGTGGGGGGCCGACGAAGCGCTTTCGGACGAGGGCGAGGTTAATCCCCAGCCGACCCGCACGGTGATCAACAAGCGGTTGAAAGAAACCGTTATCAACGAGTCCCACGAGCTGCCGCCCCAGCACCTCGGGTGGGGCGGGCGGTTGAACGGCCCGGCCGACTACTACGCCTCGTCGTGCATGTCCTGCCACTCGACGGCGCAATACCCTGTGGTCGCCGCGATGAACCCCGAGTTCACCAAGACGCCGCCGCCTCGTGGCTCGGGCGAGTGGATGCGGTGGTTCCGGAACATCAAGTGCGGCGATCCGTTCTCCGAGCACTCCGCGTCCGTCGACTTCTCGCTCCAACTTGCCGGCGGGATCAAAAACTACCACGACTGGTCGAGTGGCCAGGGAGGTTTCTCGGGACGGAAGGAAGAGGCCCTTCGTGACGCCGCGACGAAGCGGGACCAGTTTGACGTGAAGCGCGGCAAAGAGTGACGCGGGCGGCTGGTTTGGTCCTCGGTTTCCGGCCTCCCCGTACCGCCGGGGGATAGAAATCCGCAGGGTTGGGCCATCCGCCCACTGCCCCAGTTTTGAGCTTCATGATCGTGGCTCGCGTTCGATCGAAGTCCCGACAGCCCGAGGTGCAAGATGGTCCCCACCGAAGGATCCGAGAGCAAGGGCCAAGAGCCGACGGGGGTCTCACTCCCAACCCCGCCTCTGACGGACGGATGCCAACCGACCGCTGCCGGAAAGCCTTTGGCTTCGGCGGAGGCCGGTTACATCGACGGGCTGATCCGGATTCTGACCGCGCGGGCCGAAACCCTGAACATCCGAAACTGGTTCATTTTCGGGGTCACCGTATTAATTATCGGCGTCTGCATTCTCATTTTCTGGATGTCGGATTCGATCGTGGAGCATCTAGGGCAATTGAAATCGCTCCAAGCCGAGAACGATGCAAAGCGAAAAGAGTTGTTTGCACAGCGGAAGGAATTGAGTGAAAAGGTCGGAGATGTTGACTATAAACTCGCTTCGCTTGAAGTAAAAGAAAAGGCGATCCTGATTGTTAAATCTTATCTGAACGTGGCTAAGGGTTTTGTAACGGACTTCCTCGCCACTCCGAACTTCACGGACGTAGACGTACTTCCAACATACAGGGCACGGGCGCAAGACATCGTCCGGGAAGAAACAAGATATCGCGACGCGCGGAGCATCTTGATTGAGATGTCTAACCCGCAGACCGACATCACCGTAAGTTACAACAAAGAGCCGTTGACGTTGCCGCAAGAGTTGCTGAAGACGATGAACCAGGAACTTCGGAAGCGGGGGGTCAGGCCGGACGAAGTCGCGCGGGCGTTGTCCGCCACCGACCTCCAGGTCCGGGCGATTGCGGCGCGAATCACTGCCCCGTCCGTCAACGATGCGGAACTTCGGAAGGAACTGAGGGCCCTCGATGCGGTCGTGTCCGAGCCGGCCGGCGGGGTCGCAGCCGCCGCCGAGGCCTACACGCAAGAGAAACGCAACCAGGGCGATACCGCCCAGGTTTTGCGATTGTCCAATTACCGGCAACAGTTGACGTGGGTCAACGACAAGCTCACCGAGTTGGACAAGAAGGATACGGAGCTCCAACGGAGCGCGTCCGAATCCATGAACAGTTACGGCGCGTGGGTGCCGTCGCTCGCGATCCGGGTGTGCTGCGTCATCCTGGCCCTCTTCATGACGCAGTTTTTCATGTCGATCTACCGGTACAACGTCATGATCTTGACCCACTACTATTCGCGAGCCGACGTGCTCCGGATGGCATGCGTGCAAGGCCAACTGGATCCGGTAAACGCGGAAACGTATTCTAAACTGGCGGCCTGCATGACGATCGAGAAGATCGATTTTACACTGCCCGAGAACGTCATCAATCAACTTCTGCAGGCGGCCGCCATGCGGGCGAAACTGGGCCCGGCCGGGGGGGTGTAGGTCGCCCCCAAGAGGTTTATCACTTAAAGGAGTAAGGAAACGGCGGGGAGGAGAGGAGTTCGTTGACCACCGGTACCGCTTCGACGGTGCTCGCCTCGGCGACGTTGACCTCGTCACGGCTGGTTCGCTTCAGAATCCCCACCACGATCAACAGCGTGTTCGTGGTGGCCGTAGCGCCCTGGATCTGCGGCATCACGTGAAGCTGGTACTCTCGTCCGGACCCGCGCGGAAATTCAAACCACTCAGACTTTACGAATGCCTTGCTGTTCTTGTAGTCCGGTTCCTCGTCCGTAGCACCGCCAGAGGTGGGCAGCATGCGCTTGTCCAGCATGACTTTCTTCAACGCCTTCTGAACCTCGCGGATGCTCCCCCCCGAGAGTGCCGGTAGGTCGGCGATCGTCGCCGAACGGTACAGCGGAGTGTTCCAGGCTACTGTCTCGGTGACCGATTTGGTTTCCGTCACGTTTTTCGCCACCTGGTCCTCGACCTCGACGTACCGCAGCTCGTAGTAGGGTTTCCGGCGGCCGGGCGGGCAGACTCGGACGCACATTTGCACAACCCGCTTTTCTCGCACCATGACTTGCCTTACGACAGGGACATCCTTGGTCACGATCCTCGGGGGCAATACTGGCAATTCGGCGGCTCCCCCGGCCGGCGGTTGGGCCAACCCGTTGAACGCGACCAGAGAAAAGGCCGCAATGATCGTCGCCATAACGCCCTCGCTATGCGATCGCTGACTCGTGTTTGCCAGGTTAGGACCGCGTAACGTGGCAAAGCCAGACACGCCTTACGTGGAGTCGCCACGAGGCACTGCCGGGCAATTCTCTCGACTGATTTGCCCAGTTTTACAGTTGGGCAACTGTGCAGGGAATGACCTGTTTGGGTCATTCGTCAGTGCTGATTGGGTCAATTACCGAGTGGAGGGACCTTGGCTCGAAGCCACCCTCAGCCGCGGCACCTGTCCTCTGGGTGTTCTTACGACAACAAACTTCCACGGATTCTACCCATATTGCCACCTTAAGAAGTGAGGCTACCGATTTGCGGGTATGATTGGCCCTGGTTGGCCGCCGGGACTCAATCCTAGCCACTGGCTTCTTCTCGCCCGATGCGTGCATGAGCGGGTCTCGCTCGGGCGACACGACCTTCGATCACGGCCAGGTTCGAACCCTCCGTGGCGATCGCGATACTCTCCATCGTGACACTCAAGTGCGGCCCCTTTCCTTCGGCCTTGCCCCTCGGTTTGACGAGAAGGTTCCACTCGCTCCCGCTCGCGAGCCGAACTTGGGTCTTTTCGACCCCCGCCAACGACGCCGTTGATGTTGCCGATTCGCCCGCCAAGAACGCCCTTCGGGGATCGCATCGGTGAATAGTCTTTAGCCGCCTTCTTCGGATCCACCTCAGACGCCTTAGCCACGACGAACCCGTGGGCGGTGACGAGGTACGTCATCACCGCCCCGTTGTCAGCTTTATCCTGGGAACTCGCTGGCAGCGGCCCGAACAAGGCCGCCGCGACCACCACTGTCTATGCCGTCTTCATCGTACTGCCCTCTGCCCCCGGACCCACAAGGAGGGTCCGGGGGCAGAGGGAGACGCGTTCTACACGGAGGTTCACCTGATGGACGGACAATCAAGAATGTTGACCGAGTTCGAGGTCACTCCTCGCCCAGCTCCTTAACCAATCGCTTCAACTCCACCAGGTCCTTTTCCATCCGGGCGATCTTGGCAAGGATTTCGTTTCGTTTCGTGCTACGTGCTGTCGCCATCGCCGTTTCAGCTGATCCGGGCTGGACTGCGGCGAGCGGGCCTGGCCCCGGGGGCGGCGCCGGGGCGACCGTCTTGAAATGGGCCATCAATGGCCGGTGGTCACTGCCGTCCAAGGTGTTCACAACGTCGTCGCTCAGCGTCACCACCTCCGTTTTCGCCGCCCAATTCTTAGCCGAGCCCGAGAGAAACACGAAATCGAGAATACTCCCGCCCTTGTGAGTCGCGCGAAACGGCGTCGGCTCGACCCACTTGAACACGTTCTCATCCGTCATGGCCACGAACTCGGGGTTTCCCAACTTCGTCGTGACGTTTACGTCAAAGTTGTAGTCGCCCACGAGAACCGCCGGCAGCGCTTGGGTCTTTGCCCACGCCTCCAACCCCACGGCTTGGGCCATGCGCTTCGTCGGGTTGGTTCGATGGAGGTGGTTCACCATGAAGATGAACTCGTGACCCGACGCGACCGTTTTGAATTTCGCGAGGAGCGGTGCGCGACCCGTTTGCGCACTAAGATCGAGAAGTTCTTTCCCCTCGACCAATGAGACCTTGGCCTCGTTGTACACGATCACCAGGCGATCGGAATTGCCGGTGGTGCCAACGATGTGTTTGAACGTCCCCGCCTCCCCGACCCCACACTTGGCGGCGTACCCGGCGGCGTCCCCCGCTTGAACTTCGCTTAACCCCCAAATGTCCACTCCAACGAATTCCGCGATCTGCCCACCGACGAAGGCGGGCTTGGCCCCCCCACTCTCAACGTTCCAGGAGACGATCTTCAGATCGTCCGCTGCGACGAACGGGGTGCTAACTGACGCGAGCAGCACGCCCAACAAAACTCGGGTCAACGTCATAGCGAACTCCTTTGAAACGTGAATGCCGTTTTTTCACCCTGGCCGACCTTTCACCGCGTCGCCCGATCCCTTGACCTCTGATCTCGGTTGTCGCCCCCTGAGGCCAGAACGCTCGGAGCGGACATTGGGATGGTGCGTCCTGAATTTGGGTACCATAAGGCCACTGCTTGCGGCGAGATCGTGGGGCGTCAGCCGACGCGGCGCTTAGCTTCTCTGCCAGCTCGAGATCGAACCCGAAGGGGTCTCTGGCCCCCATTAGTCGCTGACGGGATGGGCGCGTCCCGCAATTCAGCCCGCGCTCGGCAGATTGCACGCCCGCTTCACGTCCGTGAGCGTGCGGGAGTTCCGGGCCAGGTCGTCGCCCTTCGTCGTCAGGTCCCCCACGGTGGCCTTCTGAAGAAGGCCGGCCGCCCGTGCGAGGATGTCCGCGGATTGGTCGAGGGCGTTTATGAGGTCCACATGCTTGGCCAGGAGTTCCTCGACCCGTTTCAGAAGATCCGCGTGCAGTTGGCGGACCCCTTTGACGAAAACCGAATCAGTCCCGTCGAACTTGACCGACTCGCGGGTTGATTCGCGGGTCGGAAAGTACTTACGTTTTGTCTCCTCGTAAAACCCTTCGTACTTAACGTCGGAGATGACGTAGGCGATCCGCTTCATGTACGCGATGAGCAACGTCGCCGCGCACATCGCACACGGGTCGAACGCGTTGTAAAGGGTGCACCCCACGCGGACGAAGTCGGCGGGGCGAGACCCCTTGGCCATGAAGAGGGCCGTCCGGTAGTAGTCCTCGACGCTTACCCCCGCGGCCCGCGGCCGCTTCCGACGGAGTCGCTCGTGCGCCGCCCTAACGGCAACCTGCTCCGCATGTTGGAGCGGGTTCTCATCGGAGTGGATCGTGTTCCGCCCGAACGCCACCACCTCCCCGTCCGTATTGTCAACCACGCAACAATGCACGTTCAACCCGGCGAAGTGCGTCGGGGCATCCCCCGCCTTCTGAGGAATCGGGTGGTCGAACAAAAAGTGCGTGCGGGCAAGCAGGCCGAGGGTCACGATTGCGTCCCGCTCGGCCCGGAGCAGCTCGTCCATGTCGTCCACCCTTCGGAATAGAATCGCTGGAGTGATCCCCACCCGCTCAGTACTTCAGAACGCAGGCGACCGGCAGATGGTCCGAGACGCCGGTAAGGTGGAACACGTCACCGGTGTACAGGCGGTTCGGTCGTGGAATCATCACCGGGTTGGCCGGGGTAAAGATCTGGAAGTCAAACGCGACCACCTCGGTCGAGGCCACTTTCCACTGAAAGTTCGCCGTGTCGAGGAGGCCCGGCGAGACCACCATGTGGTCGATCATCTCCCACTTGTTGTCGAACACATACGACCCCTTGCCCGCGGCCACCAATGGCGCCACCGTGTCGAACAACTGACCGGGCGTTAGCGTGGCCGGGTTGTCCCCGGTCCGCAGGTGGGTCTTAATGGAAGCACTGGTGAAGTGGTCGTTCAGGTCGCCCATGACGACGAAGTCGGCCGACGGGTCCAGCTTGAGGATCGCGTCGAGCCGCTTCCTGAGCGTCTTCGCCGCGGTAACACGGTGGGCCTCAGGGTTCGCCTTCGCCGGCCAGTGGTTCATGAACACGGTCAGCGACTTCCCGCCCTTCTCGAGTTCAACTTCGACGATGTCTCGCGTCGCACCGGCGTCCACAAAGTGGAAGCCTTCAAACAGGGCCTTCACCACCTTGGCGTCGTACAGGATTGCGCAGTCGATGCCGCGGCCGCTCGGGGAGTCTTTGTGGACTATCCTGTAGTCCCGCCCGAGTGGGGCAAGTTCCTTCACGAGATCCTTGAGGACGACGCGATTCTCGATTTCGGCGAGCCCCAAAACGTCTGGGCCCTTATCTGAGTTCATCTTGGTTAGGACGCGGGCCAAGTTTTTGAGGTACGCCTTGTACCGTTCCGGAGTGTACTGTTTGGCTGCTGTAGGTGTGAACTCCTCGTCCCCCTCGACCTCCGGGTCGTCGACTGGGTCGAACAGATTCTCGACGTTCCAGGAGGCCACGTACAACTCTCCGGCCGCCGCGGTGCCCGCAGAGACAAGAAACGCTAAGACCAGAGCTAGGGCGTACACATGCATCATGGTATGTCTCGAGTGGAAAGTACCCGTTGACAGCTCATAGCCGAGGCACCTGGGCGGGCGGCCTCGCAGTTCTACCTCAGTCCCGCTTCATCTCGCCCCGCTCTTGGCTTGGGAGCGGCTTCAGACGGGGCGCTTCGGCCGCCGTGAACTTGACCGCCCCGCGCTTCTCCAATCGCTCGACGACCGGCTCCTGGGTCCGCAGGTGCTGATAAAAGTTTCGAATGCCAGCCGGGATTTGGAGCGAGAAGTCCGTGGTCACCCAGAGCTCACACTTGTCCTGCTCCAAGTGGCTGTTCGGCCGGACGGTGCGGAAATACCGGGCGAACTCTGCGACCGGGAACTTGGTCGGGTCGGTCGTGGTCAACAATCCGGTCTCCATCGGCAGGCCAGACTTCTCGTTGAGCGGGAGGGGTTTCGCGTATGTGCCCGCGCGGCCGTGGCACGAAATGCAGGACGAGACGGGGTTGTCCACCGGCCCGTTCAGCCGCCCGCCCAGGCCAAAGTGCCGCATGTACGCTTTCGCGCCGTACTCGTGGCCCGGCTTCTCAACCAACTCGGCGTTGAGGCAAGTCTCCTTGAGCGTCGGGTTCACAAACGCCCCCTTCCGCGTGAGATCTTCGGTGACCTCGTCATCGTCGCCCCAGCTCAGGCCGACGAACGCCAAACGGTCCCACACGTCCGGCCCGTCCCTGCCCCCGTCGTACACGAAGGTGCCGAAAATCCAACCGCTCCGAGCCCCGACTCGGGGGTCCTTGACAGCGATGTCGAGTTGGAGAAGCCGGACTTCACGGTCGACCCGCGGGGGAGCATAGTTATTGACGTCCTGGTAGATGTTCGCCGTCCACTTTTTGCTACCCGCGAGGAACGGTACCTCGGCGTCCTGTGCGTCGGTGAACAGGAGCTTGAAACTGACCGTGTTGTCGGGAAATGTGGCGCGGGTCGGATCCGGATACTCTTCCGACGTATCCCACACTTGGCCCAGGGTGTACCCACCTCGGTCGTTGACCATCCCGACCGCCCAGTTCTGGCACTTCGACTTTTGGAGCGTGTGAAGCTCGAACTCCCGGGACCGCCGCTCGCGCGTCAATCCATGGTGGTACTCGCGGCCTGCTCCCGCCTTATTTTTGTCCCCGTCGTCGTGCATCCAGGGGGCGTGATACCACTTCCGCTTGGGATTCTCCTGCCCGCGGAACTCGACCTCGATGTTGCCATCAAGACAGTACGCCAGCACCGCGCGAAGGTATTTTTCCGGAGCGACTGCGTAGTCGATTTCCGCCCACGGAAATTTTTCCGAGGGACTGTAGTAGTCCGGGTAGTCTTGACTCAGGCGGAACGGCTTCGCCCCCGCCGGCGGGGGGTGGGCCGGGTCGAAGCTGTGAAAACGACCCCCAGTCGGGCAGTCCGGCACGCAGGGGCGGAGGTCTTTGTCCTGAGCCGCCTTTTGCCGGAACGGTTTTTGCCCGTCCGGCACTTGCGCCAAGACTAACCCCGCGGTGGCCGACAGAAGGAAGGCAGCAATTCGGAGATGCTTTGAGAAATTCATGCCCCGATCTCTCCGTTGCTGAGCTGATTTGGCGGCCTGGATTTACGACGTTTCGGGCAGCTCCAATCCCAGTCTTACGCCCACCGTCTTGGCGACGGGGTCCGAGGCATGAGAGCTTCAAGGGGGATTCTCTAGCAAACCCGGGCCGATTTCTATGACCTAAATAGGTCAACGTACGTTGAGCACTTCTGTGTGGGCTGGTCCGGTGTCGGTCCTGAGGGTGTAGAGAAGTTGTGGGCTGCTTGAGCTGAGGCCTTGTAACCGAGAGCCTTGACAACCTCGTCCACCTTGACTGGGTGCATGTGCTAGAGACTATTTCACAAGCCGATTGAGGGCGATGAACGCGCAGGCCAGATGGACGAACCCGTCGTACAAGTCGATCCGCCTCTCGAACCGGGTGACGACCCGGCGGTAGCTGTGCAGCCAGGCGAACGTCCGCTCCACCACCCACCGCCGCTTGTACCGGCGGAGCCGCCGGCCGTCGGCCGTGCGGCGGCGCTTCCGGCCGCGGCGGTGGGGGGCGACGAGGACGAACCCGCGGGCCGCGAAGTACGCCCGCAGCGGGTCCGAGTCGTACGCCCGGTCGGCGACGAGCGGCAGCCCCCACCGCAACCGCACCCCGGCCGGGATGCCGGCCACGGCCGCCGGCCCGACGGCCGTCTCCGGGACGTTCGCCGCGTCCGTCGCCACCCCGACCGGGATGCCGGTGCGGTCCACGACGACGGCGACCTTTACGCCGACGCCGCACCGGGTGCGGCCGACGCACGGCCCCCTTTTCGGTCCTCGGCGAACGTCGCGTCCAGGAACAGCTCGGACGTGTCGAGCCGCCCGGCCGCGGCCAGTTCCTCGACGACGACCCGGTGCACGGCCGCCCACACCCCGGCCGCCGCCCAGTCGCGGTGCCGCCGCCAGCACGTGACGCCCGACGGGAAGCACGGGGGCAGGTGGTTCCACCGCACCGCGTTCCGCAGCTGGTACACGATGCCGGCGAAGCACGCCTTGTCGTCGGCCCACGGCCGCCCGCCCTTCGGGTTCGGCCGCCGGGCCGGGATCAGCCGGCGGACGCGGTCCCACATGCGGTCGAGGAGTTGCTGCTCGCGGGCCTTACTCGGCATGACGGACCTCCGTGTCGGTCGCCATCATGGGCCGAGGGCCAGATCTACGTCAACCGGACTTGTGAAATAGCCTCTAGAGGACGATCGGGGGAGAAAACGTTTTTGGACTACCGGACCGCTGTGCGGGAGAGGAAATCCGTGCTCATCGTGGGCCCCACGTACCCCGAATGGCAGCATGACCCCTCGAGGTCGAGTTCGCGAGTGGCCAGTTGTACCAGTATTTCGACGTGCCGGACGCCGTCTACGCGGGCCCATGGCCGCCCCGTCCCCCGGTAAGAACCTGGACGCCCACGTGAAGAAGGGCGGGTTCCGGTACCGACGGACTTAAGAGGCCCCGGCCGCGTGCCGGGGCCTCTCGGACGCGGTCACTCCTTTTTCCCGCCGAGGGCGTGCAGGAGCGGGGTCTCGCTCCGCGTGACCTCGCCCTCGATCAGGGCGAGCTTCGTTCCGTCCGTCGCGAGGGCGATGCTCGCGACCGTGATGCTCACGTAGGGGCCGGCCCCCTCGACCTTGCCCTTGGGCTTGAGGAGGATGTTCCACTCGTTCCCGCTCGCGAGCTGGATCTTGTCCTTCTCGACGCGGGCCACGGTCCCGTTGATGTTCACGATCCGCCCGCCCGCGACGCCCCGCGGGGGCCGCGTCGGCGAGTAGTCCTTGCTCGCCTTCTTCCGGTCGGCGTCCAGCGCCTTCGCTACCTCGAACCCGTCGGCCGTGACGAGGTAAGCCGTCACCGCCCCTCCCTCTTGCTTTTCTTGCGAACTCGCCGGAAGCCCCGCGAATAGGACAGCCGCTCCCAAGACCGCCAAAACCGTTTTCATGATCGTCCCCTCCAAATGAGGCCCCACCACGGGGCACTCATTGTTTAGGAGGCCATGCCTTCACAGGGGTTCACTTGATGAACAAAAAATCACAATTTCCACTTGCTCCGGATGCCGGGAAAACGGGTCGCCAGGAGGGAAGAGTTGGTCAATCTTCGTCGGCCAACATGATCGTAACCACGGGCTCGCCGGCGTCGCCCGGATGGCACTTGGTCCAAAGGCCGAGATGTTTTCCGCTGTCGAAGGCGACTTGAAAGTGGACGGTATCGGCCTTGGCTGTGAGGTGGTCGGTTGCGGTCCTGAGTGCTCGGAACACGGCGTGGACGTTGGCCTCGCTTCTCCCGACGGAAGCGTCAAGATTCTCCGTCACGACCATAAAGAGGGAGATCGTGAAGACCGTGCTGAGGGCGATGCCGTATTCGCTCGCGACGTGGTTCACGTCGATCAACACGCGGTCCGCAATCGCCTCGGAGCGGGAATATTTGTAGACGAACCGTATGTCCTCCATCATAGCTAGCGAGCCATATCTTTTTCGACTGGGCACTGTAGCACGGCTCGACGGCGAAGTCACGTGGCGAGAATTGACCTGCTGACGGCGGAGTAAAAGCGTGGCCCGAGGAGTGTGAAGCGGCGGAGTAAGAGTGTGGCGCGCAAGTGGGCCGTTCGGCCTGCGGGATGATGGGAGGAACCCTCATCTCGCCCGGTTGGAAGTCCGAGGTGCTCGTCGCTACGGAACTCTGGGGCGAGATTCGCCGCCGCGTCCTGACCCGCGAGATTGCCAAACGCCAAGCCTGTCGCCCGCACGAGTTCCACTGGTCCACACTGAAGAAGATCCTCGCTCACGAGGAGCCACCGGGGTATCGGAGGAGGCGACCGCGGCGGCGTCCGACGATCGAGCCGGTGCTCCCGATCATTCGCCAAATCTTGACCGACGACTCGACGGCTCAGAAGAAGCAACGGCACACCGCGCACCGGATCTGGCAGCGGTTGCGAGACGAGCATGGCTTCACCGGCGGGTACACGGTAGTGAAGGACGCGGTGCGAGAACTCCGCGTCGGGACGAAGGAGGTGTTCCTGCCGATGTCGCACCCGCCGGGCGAGGCTCAGGTGGACTTCGGGTTCGCCGAGGCGATCGTCGCTGGCGTGTCCACCCAGGTCGCCCTGTTCGTGATGAGCCTGACCCTCAAGGCGAAACCGTCTTCCGCGCCGCCCGCCCCGCCGCCGGCAACCGATGTCGAGGACCTCTTCCCCGTCCCGTTCTACACCAAGCTGTTCAGCAGCACGTTCGAGAAGCAACTCGGCGGTGAAGTGAAGGAATCGGAAGCACGAAGGCACAAGAAAGCGTTGCACGCCTGCAACCTGTAGGTTTCACTTGACCTTTACCCTTTCCCCTGGGCAATTCCGCCCGGAGGGTTTCGTATGCCGGTTACACTTTTGAAGAAGTCAAAGGCTTCAAAAACGACCTCGCCACCGCTGACGGAAGCGGCATCCTTTGAAGTGGCGCCGTCGCTCGCCTCGGGCCTCGACCCCGCGAACCGCACGAGGCGGACACCCGTCGGCTGGATCACCGACGGTTCGCCGTCGATGACGGGGTTCACGCAACTGCAACTGGACAGCGCCGTGTCGATGGTCAACGAGTTGCGGAAGCTCCCGACCACGGCCCGCTCGGTGATGATGAACGTCGTGCAACTCGGGTCGCCCTCGGTCGCGACGGGCTTCCGCGAGATCGCCGCGTTCCAGGTCCCGCCGCTCCATGTTGCGAGGTCCACCCCGCTCCACTCGGCCCTCGACCTGATGACCAACGACCTGGGCGGACTCTGTTCCGATCTGCGTGCGAACGGGATCGAACGGACGGACAGCGTCGTCATCATCACGACGGACGGCTTCGCGAACGACGCCGCGCCGGAAGTCCTGGCGAAGAGCATCGACGCCTTCCTCGGCGTCGGCAAGAAGTGGTCGGTGACGAACCTCGTGGTCGGTGTCGGCAGCAAGCTGAACGAAACTCTTCTCAAGAAGCTCGCCAACGTCATCCCGCCGCTCCAGATCGAGGAACTGAACGCGGCCGTACTGATGCCGTTCATCCAAAGGGTCGCCCGGCAGGTCAGTGAATCGCGGCGGGGGCAGAAGATCGAATTGGAACTGCCGGACGGAATCGAAACGATCGAGTAACCGCGGTGCATTGCCATGGAAGCCGCCGGGCCATCACCCGGCGGCTTCGCATTTTTTGGTAGGCTGAAGGCGACACGCGGGAAGCTACTCGCCATGAACCAGCCCGACTCCCATCGACCGCTCTCGGCGGGGCCGTACGCGCAGATTTACCCCGGCTCGTTTGTTGTCGAGTTCAACCTCAGCCGGCAGCAGATTCTCGACGTGAACGCCGGCAACCGGCTTCGTGATGCGTTGGAGCGATCGAAGGCCGCCGACCGGCGAAAAGAAACGTTCGCCGGCGTGCCGGAGGACGCCAAGCTCTTCCTCGCCGTTCGGGCGCACGAGCAAGATCACTTGAGGCGACTGCTTTCCACGACGTTCGGCTTCCTTTGCGACGCCCTGCGGAATCAGTGGATCACGCTGGCAAGCCGGTTGGTGGCGGACGCCGTGCGAACGGGCCGCGAACGGATCGCGCCGTTCGAGCTGCCCGTTGCCGCAAGGAGGCTCTCGTTTGCGGAGGCCCTCGCGGACTGCCGCAGACTTTCCGAAGACGGCCTTCATCTGGAATCGCTGGTTCGCGGCCATCACGACCTGTTGGAATCTCTCGTGGACGATTCCACGCCGTGCGAGTTTGCGTCGGCGATGTGGGCACTTGCCAACGGCAGTGTCGAAACGGCCCGGTCGCTCGCGAAGGGAATTAACGTCCACCGAGGGCTTTGTGCCGCGTACCCGATGGGCGACGCGAAGGGTCGCACGCTGGGGCTCACGGCGCGGCACGTCCTGGAGTACTTCGCCATCGGCGAACACGCCAACGGCCTGCTTCGCACCGGCACGGACCTCGGGGTCGTTGAGGACATGGTGCGGGGAAGCGGTCACGAGTACGCCACGTCGAAGCTCGCGTGGTACGGCGTGTTCCCGGAGCGGGAGTGGCCTGACGTGGCTTCACAAGAGAGGCACGAAGACGACCTGATCATCGACTGGTACCGGCTCTTCCCGTTCGAGCTGTCCGTCGCGGCGGACTTGGCGCTCTGGCCGCCGTTCTTCCCGAACGAGGACTTGTCGCTCGCAGGCGAACTCACGTGGGCTGACGTTCACCCGGGCCGGCGGTTCGTCAAGGTGATCGGGGCCATGCAGGAACTGGGAATCACGCCGACGGTCATTCCGGCCAAGCGCCGGAATGAAGTGTTCCTCGATGTTCAGGCAAGGATCTGTAATCGCCTCGGTTGGCCGACACCGGAGTACCTCGCTGGCGTCTGGTCGAAAGCATTGCTGCGACACGCTCAGGCCCGGTCCGCTCTTTGGCCCGCGCTCGACGGGCCGGTGGAATACCGAGTCGCCAACGCCCTTCGGTTGCTCCAAGCGCGCCTCGAACGACCGGCGGACTTGGTGCTGAACAACTTGGATTTCCAATCGCTGGGGATGGACGGCATACCCGGCTGGGCCTTCCCGGAACCGGGTGGTGCGCTTGCGATCGTGCCGATGAGCCGCTTGGAGGAAAGGGCACTCGTGCCGCTCGTCATGATCGAGGGCACACGCCTGCTTTCGACGGGCGGCAGCTACTTCTTCGGGAACGCCATCGATCCCCGCTTCCGTGCGGCCGCGGCCGGCGTCTTAGTTGAGTTGCTCGCCGCGGCCGGGCAGTGGGACGATTCCACACGGACCCGATTCGGGGTTGAAGCCAAGCGACTGTTTCGGACGGAGTAGCCCGTCAGCCCGGGTTCGGTGTCTTCAGGAAGTGAATGACGATCAGTGCCGTTGCGACGATCTGGTCCGGCTCGAAGTTAACAAACTCCGGACGGGATTGCAGAAACCGACTGACACCCTCGACGGCGCTCGCGCCGGTCACGTCGGCGGCGTTGATCGCTTCGAGAACGCTCTCCCCTTCCGCTCCGGCCGAACGACACGACGCGACGAACCGCTGAGTCGCCCACGACCCCAAAACTTGTTCGTCCGTGCCACCGGCGAGGCTGCCGCCGAGGGCGACCTTTCGCAGATCGCGGCCGGCGACGGCGAACCAGTCCGCCACGCCCTTGAGCTTGAGCGAGGCGAAGGCCGTGACAAAGGCCGTGTCTCCCGGCGGCTCGTTCAGCCAGTCGAAGTTACGCTCGAACGGGTCGTTCGCCGGGTCGAGGGGCGGTACTTCCGGGGCATTGAGCTTCTCGAAACCGCCGCTTCGGAACTCGGCGTCCATCGCGGCGAGGGTTTCCGGATCGAGAATGTGACGTGTGGCGTTCCTAGACATCTTCAATCCCCCACTTCCGGGTGCAGCCCATCGCGAACAGCGTGTAGGGCACGCCCCAACAAGCGAGCCACTCGTCGATTTCGCTGGGAAGCACCTCTCGACACCTCCCGGCAAAGTTCAAACTCCTTCCCACGTCCGCGTCGTACTCCTTTCGGAGCGTGGCGTTCAATCCCGCGGCCACGGCGCGCAACGCTTTCTCGCGGGTCGCCTTGTCAACAGCGGCCTCCGGCACCAACGCGTTGACGGCGGGGACGTGCATGGCTCGCAGGACCGATTTGAACACGAAGCGGTCCAACGCGCAACTCGGCGGCTCGTAGTAGTCCTCGGCGAGGCGCTCGTGCTGCCGCTGGACGGCGTGAAACAGGATGTCATTCTGCCCGCCGAGGTCCAAATCTTTCAGCTCGCGTTTCAGCACGAGCAACACGACCGCGAAGAACTTGTCGGCGGCGGGCGGGTGCGTGCCGCTCGTCCACCGCGAGACGGTGGATTGCGTGAGACCGAGCCGGTCGGCGAGTTCGATGTCGTCCAATCGTTGGCGTTCGGTCGAGGCGATCAGCCGTTCCCAATAGACGTGACTGATGGTCATGAAGAACTTGAAGCGAAACGTCTTGCTCGGGTACTCCTTGACGTTGACGCCGTGGGTCCGCAGTCGCCTTTCCGCTTCCCCCTGCCACTCGGACTGGATCGGTAAACCGCCCATGGGTCGGCCCCTCGCGGATCCATGCACGCCTGCATTCGGGGACGTGGCGGACCTCCCAAGCTGACTTCTGAAGTCCGGGCTTGGAGTCGATCGGGTGTATTACCTCGGCACCACCACGGGGAAAATCTATCGCGCGGGGCCTGAACTGGCCCGCGCCGGGGAAGGCGTCGTTTACACGGTCGATGGCGACAAGTCGATCCTGCTGAAGATACTGACGCGACCACTGACGCCACGCGAAGTCCAGAAGCTCCACGCACTCTCGGCACTGAAGGCCAAGCCGGAGCACGCGGCGATCCCGTTGGAGGTCGTCATCGACCCGTCAACGCAGACGCCCGCCGGCTTCACTCAGCCGTTCTTCGCCCCGACCATTTCCTTCTCCCGCGTCCTCGACTCGCACGGCCGTTCGGCCCAGAAGCTCCCGGACGACCTGGCTTTCCGGGTCAGGCTCTGCCGAATGCTCGCCGAAGCGTTCGCGCGGGTTCATGCGGTTCAACTGGTCGTCGGCGACGTTTCCGACGGCAACTTCCTCCTGGGCCGGGATTGGCTCGGGCGGGTTCGCGTGGTCCATGTCATCGACTGCAACTCGTTCCAAGTCACGCTGAGAACGAACCGCGGAAACGAGTTCTTCCCCTCGGGGGTCGCCACCGAGGAGTACGCGGCCCCCGAAGTCCAGCCGACGGATTGGGCGACGAGCCCGCGGACGGCTTACTCCGACAGCTTCGGCTTCGCGGTCCTCGCCTGGAAGGTCCTCTTCGGCGGCTCGCACCCGTTCGCGGTGGTCACGCCCCGCTCGGTCGATGTGCCCCCGATCGGCGAGCGGATCGAAAGGCGGCTGTTCCCCTTCTGTCCCGGCTCGCCGTTGCCTGCGAACTGGAAGGCCCCGGCGATCCGGCCGTCGCTCGCGGTCCTGCCCGTGGAAATCCGCGAACTCTTCTTTCGGGCGTTCTCGTCGGCCGACCCCCGGGACCGGGCGACCGCAACGGAGTGGCGCGAGGTCTTTCGGGCCTGGGAACTCGCCCTCACGCCCAGCTTGCCGTTTCGCGTCCTCGGCGCGTGGAACGGGTCCGTCGCGGATCGGGTCGCGGAAGCACTTTCCACGGTCAAGCCGTACCTCGGCCGCGCGTTGGGCTTCACCGCACTCGTGCTGTTGGCCGTGTTGACGACGCGATTCGACCCCGCGCCCGCCCCGGCCTCGAATTCACCGCCGCAACGCCTGCATACGGACCCGCCTCGCACAAAGCCGAATCGCCCTCGCGCCGTGGACCGCGAACTGTTTCCCGAACCGATCTGGCAACCCCCGCAACCCGAAAAGGAGTGATCATGGCGAAGCCCGTCAACAAGCCGTTCTCGACCCGCCTGCCCGACGACGTTCGCTCGTCGCTACGAATCCTCGCGGAATCAAAGGGGCTGACGGAATCCGACCTCGGGCGGATGTTCATCGTCGAGAAACTCGCGGAATCGAAGTCCGGCGATCCGCGTCAGGAGGCGCGGACGCTTGCCGCCTTGGTCATCGCGGCCCTCTCGGAAACCATCGACTTCGATCAAGCCCAGGAACTCGTTCGGCGGCACCTGGCGGATGAATCCCCGGTGGTGTCATGACCAAGATCGTCATCCAGGACCGGAGGTACTGGCTCCGCGACGAATTCTGGCAGGAAACCCGCGATTCGGGTTTCGAGGCCACGTTCGTCGAACTCAAGAACGGTCAGTTCGCGACGCGGGCTATTCGCCGCGAGGAATTCGCGGCCATGTTCTCGGGGCGGGTCGCGAATTGGGTCAAGTCCGAAGCCAAGTCGGTCTCGGTTTTCCGCGAAGCGCTCGGGCCTGGAGGCCGAGCCAAAGTCGGCCGGCTGTACCGGGAGGCGATCCAGGTCGGACTCGAAGCGGTCGCCCGCGAGTTCACGGCCCGCACAGGGGCGCAAGGCAAAGTACGGCTTCCCGCGGAAGCGAGCTTTGTGGTCGTCATCCACACGAGAGCGAAGGACGGCAGCCCCCAGCTTCACGCCCACGTCGCCGTTGTTGACCGCGTGCGCGTCCGAGGCCAGGAGAAGACCTACGCCACACACAAGCGGGAACTCTACCAGCTTCGGAAGCTTTTCTCGGCCGCGGTGTCGCACCACTTCGGCCATCGGCTGCTCGCGGAATTCGGCGTCCGCGTTCGGAAGACCGATCAGGGGATCACCCTGCCCGACGTGCCGAAGGAACTATGTGACCGGTCGTCGGTCCGGACGAAACAGATCGACAACTACATCAAGTCGCACGACCTGAAAAACACGCCGCTCTCCCGAAAGTACGCGGCCATCGTCACCCGGCGGGAAAACCGCGACCCGCTGGCCGGGCATGCGGCCTTCAACGAAGCGCTCGCTCGCTCGGGCTTCAAGGCGGAACGGATTTGCCACCGTGCCAAGTTGGACCAGTCCGCTGACGGGAACCGGCCAGGGATCGGCCGTGAGACTCGTCGCGTAGAACGGGTCGCGAAACGGCTGGCCGCCGAACGACGATCGATCACCCGCAACGACCTCCTCGCCCGCGCGCTGGAAACGGCCGAAGCGAATCATCCGGCCTCGCGGGTGAAACTCGCGACCGAGTCCGTGCTTCGTTCACCGAACAAAGCCGGGCTCCGCCACCGCACGAACGAACACGGCCGGTCGGTGTACGTCTCGCGGCGAGTGATCCGGCAATCGAAACGACTCGCCGAGAAGGTCGAGTTCGTCCTCTCGGCAAGGGCCCCACAGGTTCAGGAGCAAACTCGTCCGCAGAAGACGAAACGGGATGGCGGCAACGCCTCGCCACAATCCTTGCGGCAAACGGATCGGCAAGCTCGCGACGAACGAGCTTCGGAACGCACGACGGACCTTCGCCGGGTCGTGGAGAAGGCCCTCCTCGCCTATCGCGTGATCGGCGCGGTCGGCCACGTCGGAATCAAGGCGGCGGAAATCGCGGCGGAGCTTTACCAGGCCTGGGCGAAACCGGTCTGGCGCGTCCACGGCAACGGCCACAAGAACACGTCGGGGTCGGTCGCCAAGATGGTGCGCGACCTGAAGCCCCTCGGCGTGATCGAGTCGCACAAGGCCGCGATCGCGGCGATGCTCAAGCTCAACGGCACGCTCGATCAGAAGCTCCGCTACGGCGAGTACGTCTACCGCCAATCCCGTAAGGCCAAGTTCCGCATTCCTCGAAAGTGCCTCATCGTGATCCGCGATGCCGGGGCCGCCAATCCGAAGGATGTGAACTTCCTGCTCCGTAAGGCGGAGCAGGCCAAGGCCAAGACGATCTTCGTGGAACAGGAGCATTCGCGCTTCGCCCTCCTGCAAATGGCCAAGGCGATGAGGCCGGGCGAGCGCCGCCACTTCCAGTCCCAGGAAATGAAACGCTGAGGGAGGCACCCCATGCCGTGGTACGTCTGGATGGGCTTCTTGACCGTGCCGGTGATGGTGGGCGTCGGCTGCACGCTCGCCTCGAACAACGCAAACGATCCGAAGGGCATCAACACCGTGGCCGTCGCCGGCGGGGTCTGGCTCTTCGTCGCCTACCACTTGAAGAACCACTTGAGGGATCGGACGCCGAAACGCTGGGTGCGGTGGTGGGTGTCGCTCGCCGTCGTCCTTCCGTTGGCGACACTCTTCGTCCTTTCGCTCACCCACGACCGGGCCGTCCGCAAGATCGTCGATGCCCGCCTTGAAGCGGGTGCCACGCCCGATCCCAAGGGCCTCGCCGCCGCCGCCCCCGCGCGGCGCGCCCTCACTTGGTCGGAGACGAAGCAACTCCTTGCACGCGTGCATCCGCTCGCCATCGCCTTCGGCGCAAAACTATTCACGTCGATGCCGGTCGCATGGTGGTTCATCGCGTTCGGCGTGGGTGTCTGGAAGGGGGAGCGAAAGTGGAAGTCGTGATCATCGTCGGGGCACTGATCCTTCTCGCCGGCTGCTCGCGGAGCAAGTTCTGGAATCCGTTTCGCGGCGCGCCCGACGTGAAATCGACGGACGAAGCGAACGCCGTGAGCGACAAGCGGATGAGCCTGCTTCGCTCCGTCGGTCAGGTCTCGAACGGGCTCGCGGTTTCGTTCGGCCTGCTTCGCGTCCCGCTAGAAGTCCTCTCGAAGCCGACGGTATTGTTCGGCTTGCCGGGGACCGGCAAAACGTCGCTCATCAACATCGCGCTCAAAAGTCTCGTCGGCCTGTTCCGACTACAGGCGGGGCGGACGCGGTTTGTGTTTCTCGACGTGAAAAACGAACTCCCCCGGCGGCTACACGCGCTGCTCCCGGCGAATGTGCCGATCCACTACTTGAACCCGCTCGACGCCCGGTCGTCGGTTCTCGATTTTCCGAACACCTTCGCCACGCGGAGCGATCTTGATCAACTCGCCTACACCATCTGCCCGGCCGTCCCGGGCGATCAAACGCCCTACTTCCGCAACGCAGCCCGGCAGATCATCGCCCTCGTGGCGGCCGTGTTGCAAAAGCACCGCCCCAAGGCCACGCGAGCGTGGGGGCTGTTCGACCTCTGCGCGATCGTCTCGGACAAGCGGCTCTTGCGCCGCGTGATGTTCTGCGATTACGAGGCCCGGTCGTTCTACCGCAGCACGCTCGGCCCCAAGAACAAGGCGGCGGGCGACGTGTTCAGCACGCTCCGCTCGGTGATCCAACCGCTCGTCCCGGCGGCGCTCGTGGAACTGGAATCGCCGTCGCGGCTGAACCTCAAGGACTTCCTCCGCGACGACGGCGTGGCGGTCCTCGGCATCCCGCCGACGGGCTCGCAATCGGTGCTCCCGCTCTTCAACGTGTTCATCCGCCGCCTCATCGAGGAGGCCCAGGTCGGCAGCGGCCCCGAAGACCGCCTGTTCCTCGTCCTCGACGAAGTCGCCATGCTCGACCGCGCGGTGGTCGAGGCGATCGTCAACGCGACGTGCCTGGGCCGGTCGCACAACATCCACGTCCTCGCCGCGACGCAGAGCGTGGAACTCCTCGAGGCGAAGTTCGGGGCCGACCAGGCGCACGCCTACCTCGCGAGTTGTGCCACGACGGTCGCCTTCCGGTGTGCGTCGAGGAAAACGGCCGAGTACGTCGTCGGCCGCATGGGAAGCCAGGAAGGCATCGTGCTGCTCACGTCGTGGACCAGCGGCGGTCAGCATTCGAGCACGACGACGACCCAGCACTTGCAAGTCCGGGCCACGGTGCTGGCGGACGAGGTGCTCCACGCCCCGCTCGCCGATCCCGTCGCGGACACGATGACCTTCTGGACCGTTTGCCCGACGATCGGGAACGCGGTCGTCACGACGCCGTTCGTCGGCGAGACGACCGTCGAATCGGACCCGAACTACCCGAACATTTCCTCTCGCCCCGCGAGCGGCAATGGCCTGCGCCCGCTCACCACGTCCGACTGGGCGGCGCTCGGTCTTCCCCTGAACCGTCGGACAACCAAAAGGAATACGCCATGAAACGGCTGCCGTGCCTCGGCCTCTGCCTGGGCCTCCTGCCCTTCGCCGCGGGCTGCGTGGAAAGCGCGAACGCCACCGACGGGAACAAGGCGGACGAAAAGGCGAAGGCCGACCCGCCTCCCTCGGACGCGAAGAAGGCGAAGAGAACGCCGATGGAGTTCGGGGAACTCCCCGCGAACGACCCGCTGGTCGCCAACGCGATCCAGGCCCGCGAACAGGTCGCGGACCTCGAAGAGGAGCTGCTCCAGCAACTGGACGACCTCCGCGCGGCCCTCGCCGCGGCGAAGGCCGACCCGGACCGCCTCCGACAATCGGTGGACCTGTTCCTCGAGGTCACGAAGGCCATGCGGCAGAAGACGCTACTGGCGAACGAGGCGGTCAACGCCCTCGGAGAAAAGACGGCGGAGCTTTCGCGCTCGTCCCGGCACCTGGCCTCGTCCTACCGCGCGCTCGCGGACCTCTTCCGCAAGAAGGCCCGGGACTACTCAGAAAAGAAGCTCCGCGACCAACTGCTCGGCTTCGCCAAGGACTACGACGACGTGGCCGCGTCGATCCCGGAACACTGCAAGTCGCTCGACGCGATCCAGAAGAAGCTCCCCGCGCTCAAGCGGAAGGTGAAGGAAGTCAACCTGTTCCTGACCGACGCGGTGTCGTTCCTGAATTCGCACCCCGGCCTCGGTACCGACCCGCGCGAGAAGTACGCCCCGGACTTCGAGTCGTTCGCGGTCACGTTCACCGAATGGCTACGTGTTCTGGACGATCTCCGAAGCACCCTCCGGGAACGGGCGGTTTCGAAGGTGATTCGGGAATCGTACCGACAGGAAGTCGACGCATTCCAGAAGCTCGAAGCCGTCGAGCGTGAGGAACAAGCGCGGATCGAGCGGGCGAGGCAGGATGAAGTTGCCAAAGCGGAGCAAGCGAAGCGCGATGAAGAATCGCGGCTCGCCAAACTCGTGTCTCTCGAGCAAGAGAAACTCGCTCTGGAACGGGAACGCCTTGCGAAAGAACGAGGGGAACTCGCCCAGGAACGTGAACGGCTCGCCAAGGCGGAAACGAATCCGCCCGTTCCCAACGCCACGGTGATGCCGGTCACGTACACGCCCGCGATGTTCGTTCGACAGCCCTGCGTGTGCCCAACGGCGCGGCCCTGCCGCGTTCGCTTGTTCCCGCTGTTTCGGCGCGGCTGATCCCGGAGCGTGAACCCACCGTGGGAACGATCAATCTGCTACACGACGAATCGTGGCGGGCCGCCCGGCTCGTCGTGCGGCATTTTGAATCGCGGCTCGACGATGCGGAACTTGTCGATTCGTTCCATGTCGTTCGCGAAATCATCGCCGCAAGCCTCGAACGCTTCCACGAACGATGTGAACGAGAACGGCAACGGGTCGGAAAGGACGGCGGACACACGCGATGACTTTGCAACCGTACTACCACCGGCACGGCCTCTCGATCTTTCACGGCGACTGCCGGGACGTGTTGCCGACGCTGCCCGCCGCGTCGGTGGACTTCGTGCTGACCGACCCACCCTACCTCGTCCATTTCAAGGGCCGGTGGGACGGCGTTCAGCGCACGATCGTCGGCGACGACGACCCGTCGTGGCTCCGGCCCGCGTTCACGGAGGTCTGGCGGCTCCTCAAGCCGGATTCATTTTGTGTGTCCTTCTACGGGTGGCCCCACACGGACACGTTCCTCGGCGTCTGGAAGGCGATCGGCTTTCGCCCGGTCAGTCACCTGGCGTTCGTCAAGCGGCAATGGGGCCTCGGCCGGTTCACCCGCGGCACGCACGAAGCCGCCTACCTGCTGGCCAAGGGCAAGCCGCCGATCCCCGAGTCCGCGATCTCGGACGTCATCGACTGGCAGCGGGAGGACGTCGTGTTCCATCCGAACCAGAAGCCGGTTTCCACGCTGACGCCGCTCATCGATTGCTATTGCCCGTCGGGTGGCATTGTCCTCGACCCGTTCATGGGCAGCGGCAGCACCCTCCGTGCGGCGAAAGATCTCGGCCGTACCGCAATCGGGATTGAAATCGAACCGGACTACTGCCGCAAGGCCGCGGCTCGTCTCGCACAAGGTGTGTTCCCGCTGAACAACGACGCCGCAACGCGTTGAAAGGGTGAACCATGTCCGAAACCTTGCAGGAAGTCGTCGAGCGACTGACTCGAATCGAGAGCGTTCTGGAATCGTTGGTGAACGGCCGCGCGTGCAAGGAGTGGTTCTCGACGAAGGAAGTCGCGGACATTCTCGGCAAGGCCGAGTTCACCGTGCGCGAGTGGTGCCGCCTCGGTCGCGTCCACGCGAAGAAGCAGAACACCGGCCGCGGTCCGCACGCGGCCTGGGTGATCAGCCGGCAAGAAGTCCTTCGCATTGAACGCGAGGGACTACTGCCGGCGTAAATTCGTGCAAAAGCGAGACGTTTCTTTGCATCGCGACAAGAATGTAACAGTTTCCTCGGTCGAGGTGACGAATGGTACTTACTTCTTGTTCATGCACTTGGCCATCTCGCACTTCAGCTCGGCTCTGGGTTTGTTGAACCAGCCGCAGTAGTCCTTTCTCCGCTTCTTCAGCCGCGGGTCGAACCGGTCCGGGCGGTCGCCCACCCGGTGGTCGGCGATGGCGTCGAGGAGGTCGCAGTGCAGGCGGAGGCGGGCGGCCCCGGCGGCCACCCGGAGTTTCAGCATCGGCTGGAACGCCTCCAGCGTCTGCATCGCCCCGGTGAAGTTGACCGACCGCAGCGGGACGCCGCGCCCCGCCGCGGCCAGGGCCGTCACCGCGCGGACCAGGTTGTACGCTAGGGCGTGGTTCGCTCCCGAAAAAGTGCGGTTGGGCCGAAAAATGACCTGTTTAGGTCATGGAACGGCCCCGGCCGCTCGTGAGATACTTCCTTCAAGACAACTGTAACGGTCATTCCCGGCCCGTCAAGCGAATAAGGTCGGGAATGACCGTTGAGAATGTGACTGAATCCGATCGTCCGCCCGTCGTCAACCGAGGCCGCCTGTCGGCGCTTCACTCAGACCAGAGCGTGATCGATGAAGTTACGCACCGCGTGGTTGCTGCAAGGGGTCCGACTCGAAAGGCCATAGCCAACGGCCGGACAACGCCTCCAGTGCTGATAGGAAGGCCGGGGTCGAACGCACGGATCTGCATCACTCGAAGGACCGCCAACACCGTCATGTAGATCGTGAAAGGCACCTCATGCTCGTTACCCGCCGCCTGCCCCTTGCCGTACTCCTGTGCTCCGCGGCCGTCGCCGTGTGCGCCGCGGCGGAAACCGGGACGCCCTACCCCGCCGGGACGAAGGTCGAGGTGGCGACGCCCGCGGGGACGGTCACCGGCACGCTCCAAGACCGCACGACCGACGGGTGGATCCTGGTCCAGGAGGCGGGCCGGCAAAGTGCCACGGCCATCCCCGAACGGTCGGTCGGATTCCTCCGCGTCGGCAACCTCGCCGCGCCGGTTCGGCCCGCGGCCCCGACCGCGGCCGCACGCGCGGGTGACACGTCGGACCACTACCTGCACGGTCGACCGCGGGTCGTGGCGCGAGACCGCTTCGAGTTCCGGCCGAACCCCTCTGGACCCCTCGTGGAGGGGGTCACCGTCCTGCCGCGATTCGCGTTCACGGTCGGCCACTACGACCGCTTCAAGACGCCGGCCTGGGTCGCCATGCGGTGGACGAAGGAAGCCCTGGACGCCTCCGCCGCCGAGCCGAGCCACCCCCGGCCGTTCGAGGCGGACCCGGACCTCCCCCCGTACGCCCGGACGGGCAAGGACTACCAGCACGGTCGATTCGGATACCAGCGCGGCCACATGGCCCGGCACGAGGACTTGTCGGGGTTCCCCGACGGGGCGGACCGCCGCCGGGGGACGCGGGAGGGGAGCCTCATGTCGAACATCGTCCCCCAAAAGCAGAAGGGGCACGCGGTCTGGGGGAAGCTGGAGAACGAGCACCGAGAAATCGTGGGGAAACCGGCCTCGGGCATTCGCACCCTCTGGTTGATCTCCGGGCCGGTGTTCCAGAACGGGCAGGCGGTCGAGCGGATCGGCCCGGCCCAAGTGGGGGCACCGCACGCCGTGTACAAGGTCATCGCCTGGCACGGGCCGGGGCGAGCCCTGACGGCCCGCGGGTACGTCATCCACCAGGACGACACCGCCCGGGATTTGACCCGCTACCTGACGAAGATCGACGACATTGAGGCCACGACCGGGTTGGACTTCTTCCCCGACTTGGCCGACCCCGAGCAGGCCGCGCTGGAGGCGAAGGCGTTCACGACGCTTTGGGGTCCGAACTGATCTCCGCTGCCGGCTGAGGATCGGGCCACTCGTGGGCCGCTTCCGAAGAGCATCCCGCATAATTCCCGAAAGGACGTGATCGCCGTGAGAGTCCGTTCCTGGCTTGCCGGCGGGTTGGCCGTCGTCGTCGCCCTCCTCACCCCCCGAGTGACGCGCGCGCAGGCCGGGTTCGACGACGACCGCGTCATGCTTCAAGGGTTCTACTGGGAATCGTACCGGCACGGCGACCCGGACCCGCGGTTCGTCAAGTTCGGCCCGAAGCGGTGGTACCAGATCGTCAAAGAGCAGGCCGCGACCGTCCGGGACGGGCGGTTCGACCTGATCTGGCTCCCGCCCCCCAGCTACGCCGGGGCACGGAGCGCCGGGTACAACCCCAAGCAGTACTGGAAGCTGGACAACAGCTACGGGGATAGCGCCCTTCACCGGGCCTTGCTGGAGGAACTGCTGGGCAAGGGGGTCGAGCCGGTCGCCGACGTCGTGATCAACCACCGCGACGGGAGCACGACGTGGGCCGACTTCAAGTTCCCCGACTGGGGCCTGGACACGATCACCCGGTTCGACGAGGCATTCACCGACGCCGCCTCCCCCGTCCACGGAACACCCGAGGGCCAGCGGGGGGCGGACGAGGAGCGGGCGGCCGAGTACCGACAGGGCGGCCGGTCGTACGCGTACGGGAGCTTTCGGGACATCGACCACACCAACCGGCAGGTCCAACGGGACGTCATCAAGTACCTGCTTCAGCTGAAGTCCTTCGGCTACCGGGGGTGGCGGTACGACATGGTGCACGGGTACCACGCCAAGCGGTTGGCCCAGTACAACCGGCGCACGGCCCCGACCTTCTCGGTCGGGGAGTACGACTGGGACAAGCACGGCGAGCAGCGGGGCTGGGTATACCACTCCGCGACCAAGCCGGAGGCGGCCGGTCAGGATAGGCTGAAGGCGGCGAGTTGCGTCTTCGACTTCAGCACCCACTTCGCGCTGAAGGACAACAAGGGGAATTACCGGAACTGGTACGCCCTCGACAACGGCCTCGGGATGGTCGGCGACAACACCGACGGCCTGCCCTGGAAGCAGCGGGCCGTGACGTTCCTGGAGAACCACGACAGCGGGTACCGGACGGACGAGGACGGGAACCCCGAGAAGGGGCACGAGCGGGACTTGTTCTCGAACGGGTGGGAGGTCGAGCAGGGGTACGCGTACGTCCTGACGCACCCCGGGATCCCAACCGTGTACTGGAAGCACTACTTCGACTGGGGGGCGCGGCTCCAGTCGCGGATCAAGGCGCTGATCAACGCCCGCAAGGCGGCCGGGGTCCACGCCGGCAGCGTGCTGTCCGTCCAGCAGAACGCCAAGGCCAAGGGGGTGTACGCTGCCCGGGTCCACGGCAGCAAGGGCGACCTGTACGTGCGGGTCGGCGGCACGGACGCCGATTGGGAACCCGCCGCCTCGGACTACGCCGGGTACCGGGAGTACGCGGCCGGCGACGGGTGGCGGGTGTGGGTAGGGTTGCCCGGCAACCCGGCCGTTCAGCAGGTCCCGGTGAAGGCCCCCCTCCCGGTCCCCTCCTACCAAAAGCCCGAGGACATCGACGTGCCGGACCACTGGCTCAACCCCTGACGAAACACGTGCGGGTTTTGATGAGGGCGGAACGCGAGCCCTGCCCCACTTTCTCAGGTGACAGATTTAATGATCTTTACCTGCCCAACTCGTGCGGATGCCCGAACAAGGCCGTCCGCATCCTCCAGAGCGTCTTCGACCGGCTTAACACTTGTTGAACGGTGAAGCCCAGACGGCGAATCAGACGCTACAGCAGACCGGAGCCGCATGTTCGCTTTTCAAAGCATGTAACCTTCTCAGCGGCCCCGGTTGGTGAGCTTGGTCGTTCGGCGGCATAAGACCGACCGGTTGTTCGGCGTGCGATGTGCGTATTCTGGTGTAGGCTCTGGAGTTTAGAGTGTCGCCCTCCACAGACTGCACGGTGTCCCATGCCTCAGCTTGTTGTTCAGCTATCACCATCGGCGGCCGTCGATCTGGCTACTGGTAAGCCGAAGACCTCCGCGGCGCGGGCGGTCGCCCGTGCGGTGAAATCTGCGGGGGGGACTGTTTCCCCGATGCATCCGGGGGCCGCCGATCCGTCCCTGACCAGCTACTTCTCAGTCGAGCTCCCTGGCGGTGAGTCAGCGGCTACTCTGGCCGAGGAACTCGGCCGTCTGCCAAGCGTCGAGGCGGCTTACGTCAAGCCGGAGGACGCCCCCCCCGGCGGGTAGCCGGGTCCACTGGAGCCTTGCGATGGCCCGATCAAGGGGCGACCGCGCCCGCCCAACCGGTGACTCCTCCGCACTCCCGCCGTCGGAGCGGGAACTCGTCGTACTCACCCGCCCGGAGGTCGGGCTCCGCGCATCGGCGGTCGGGGTCGCGTCCTTCGCCGAAGCCGACGTGAGTGGGTTGCAGGAGTTGCTGGCCGAAGCCGGGGCGACCATGGTGCCACTGTTCGGAGTCCAAGAAGACGCGATGACCACACTGGCGAGCACGTTCGCCGAGTTGGACCCCGCCGACATTCCGGCGTTGGCGGCGTACTACCGGGTACTAGCGGAGGACGAGAAACTGGACGCCTTGGCCGGCAAGCTGGCCGAACGTGATGAGGTTGAGGCCGCGTTCGTCAAGCCGCCGGCTTACCCGGCGATGTGGACGGCCGAGGCCCCGCCCCAGACCGAGGAGCCCCCGGCGGGCACGCCGGACTTCGCGACGCGCCAGGGCTACCTGAACGCCGCCCCGGGTGGGATCGACGCCCGGTTCGCCTGGACTCGGCCGGGCGGGTTGGGGGCCGGCGTGCGGATCATCGACATCGAAGGGGCGTGGCAGTTCTCCCACGAAGACTTGCTTCAGAACCAGGGCGGGGTGGTGGGCGGCACCCCGTCCGCGGACCTTGGGTGGCGGAACCACGGGACGGCCGTAGTCGGGGAGTTCGGCGGCGACCGGAACGGCCGTGGGGTGACCGGCATCTGCCCGGATGCGAACGTCAGCGCCGTGTCGATCTTCGGCCAGTCGATGGGCTCGGCCCGCGCGATCCGGCTGGCCGCCGACCGGCTCCGGGCGGGCGACATCCTCCTGATCGAACTGCACCGCCCAGGGCCGCGGTTCAACTTCCAGAGTCGTACAGACCAGCGGGGGTTCATCGCCGTCGAGTGGTGGCCGGACGATTACGACGCGATCCGGTACGCCATGCTCCGCGGGGTGATCGTGGTGGAGGCCGCGGGGAATGGGGCCGAGAACCTCGACGACGCGGTCTACGACGCCCGACCGGCCGGGTTCCCCGCGACGTGGTCGAACCCGTTCCGCCGCCGATCGGGGCGCGACAGTGGGGCGATCGTGGTCGGTGCCGGAGCACCGCCGCCTGGGACGCACGGCCGGAACCACGGCCCCGACCGCTCGCGGCTCGACTTCTCAAACTACGGCGGTCTGCTCGACGCGCAGGGGTGGGGCCGGGAGGTCACGACTACCGGCTACGGCGACCTCCAGGGCGGAACGGTCGAGGACCGTTGGTACACGGACACCTTCAGCGGCACGTCCAGCGCGTCGCCGATCGTCGTGGGCGCGCTGGGGTGCGTCCAGGGCGCACTCCGAGCGCGGAATCGCCCCCTCCTGACCCCGGCGACTGCCCGTCAGCAGTTGCGGGCAACTGGAAGTCCGCAACTGGACGCCCCAGGTCGTCCGGCGACCCAACGGATCGGGAATCGGCCGGACCTCCGCCGCTTGCTGGCCACCGTGGGGATTCCCAAGTCCGCCGAGGACGGAGGCGGCGAGAGCGGAGACGGGAGCGACAACGCTGGGCCCGTGACGATCAACATCCGACGCGGTAGTGTGACAATCAACGTCATCTGACTTGTCTGGCGGAACCCGGGTTTGCAACGCCGGGTCGATTTCCGGCGACCCGGCGTTGCAGTCCAACCGTCGATTGACTGGGCGGAACGTCGCGGGGTCCAGGACATATACATCGGAATAACCGGTCGATGGTCATTCGGAACTGTTGTGACTTGACGCAAAAAGTTCATACTTTCATGAGGCCGGCCGTGGAGCACCAAAATGCCACAGACGAACTTGATCAACGCGACCTTGCCTCTGGCAAGTTGCCGCTTGCCACTTATGATTCATCGGCTACCTCGCCTACTCTGTCCAATGCCGCAGCGGCTTTCGATATTCTCTCGTTCCCCCGCAGGGCGAACGCATCTATTTTGCCTTGAATCTGCACAGGATCTGTTCGAGGTACTCCTCGTCCAGGGCCGCGCTGAGCCGCTTCACCTTGATACTCCCGCGGCCGGGGTCTTGCTCGAGCAGCGAGGCCGCCACCCGCCGGATGACGCCCAGGTTCGCCCCGGCGTTCGTGTCGCGGGTCCGGTTCGCGTCCTCCCGGAAGGCCACATCGAGGCACCAGTGCAGCCCGTTCTCGATCCCACAGTGCCCGCGGATCAACCGGCCCAGCTCGGCCGCCGTCGCCCGCAGGCTGGTGAGGTAGAGGTGGGCCGTACTCGCGTTCCGGCCCTGCACCTCCCGCTCCCGGCCGACCACCACGACCACGTCCGCCCACCCATCCGGCAGGCTCTCGGGGTCGGGGATCACGGTGACGTACCTCTCCTCGTGCCGCCCGTGCCCGTCCTCCACCGTGGCACTCATGTCGCACCCGGCGAACTCGGTCCCGGCTGCCCGGTCGAGGGCCGCCACGACCGCCGCCGCGTGCAGGGCCGGCTGGTTCCCCTTCACCGCGACCAAGTAGTCCCCGCCTTGCTCCGGGACCTGCCGCAGCGTCGCCTTCTGGCACCCGGCGGTGTCGAGCGTCACAAGCGCCTTCCAGGTCCAGTCCCCGCAGCGGGTCGGGGACGACGGCGATCTCGTGGCTCCCGGCCGTCACGCACGTCGTGCCGGATCCGCTGGGGATCGGCTCCAGCCGTGGCCACCGCGTGCTGTAGATCAACCGCTTCAGGGAGCGGGACGGGCAAAGGTGGGGTGAGGCGGCTGGAGCGTTGGCTCCGGGGGGTGAGCGGTGGCGGACGAGCGATTCATCAACGTGTTCCTGGACACGCAGTTCTTCGACTCTAACCAGATGGACTTCGCCAACAAGACGTTCGAGGTCCTGCGGCTGAACGTTGCGGCAGGTCACATCCACGTTTTCTCGACCTCGGTCACGCAGCGCGAGGTGGAGCGGCATGTCCGGGAGCGCGCCGCGAAGGCCCACGAGAAACTCGACGCGGCGCGGAAAGATCCCTTGCTGAAATATGTGAAGGAACCGCCTTTCGATGTCTTCCACGCGGGGCCGACGGCAGAAGACATCAAGAGCGTGATGCTTGCCCAGCTCAAGGAGTGCTGGGGGAGCCTGCGGACGACGACGTTGCCGGTCAACGACATAAACCTCGGCTCGGTTCTCGACGATTATTTCAACGTCCGGCCGCCTTTCGGAACGGGTAAGAAGAAGGCCGAGTTCCCGGACGCCTTCGCCGCGCAAGCGCTCAGAACTTGGTGCAGGACAAACGGGCAGAAGATGCACGTGGTCAGCGGCGACGGCGACTGGCAAGCAGTCTGCGACGCGGTGCCCGAGTTCATCCTCAAGAAGGAGCTGGCCGAGGTGCTCGGGCGGTTCCCCGACGCCAGGATCTCGAAGGCGATCCGCGGGTGGATCGGCAGCAACGCGGCTGTGGTGCAAAAGGCCATCTCGGGCGGGTTCCGGGATTACATGTTCTTCCGCCGGCCGCAGTATGAAGGCGAGCTGCTCACCGTTGACGTGACACGGTTGCGCATCGACGACACCCACGTGATCCATCTGGACAAGGGTGTCGCCACCGTCGAGGTTCCCTGCAAGATCGCGTACCGCTTCACGAAGCAACGCACGGAGGCTCCGGACATCCACTGCCTCATCTCGCTCGGCGACCCGGGACCGATCATAGAGGGGAAGTTGAAGTCGAAAGCCGTGGCGGAGATGACCATCCGGTACGACGAGAGCGACCCGACGCGGTGCTCGATCGAGAACGTCGGCATCTCACTCCGCCGCCCTTTCGCTGAGGGCTACGGGAAGAACCTGGGCTCGGCCGAGCCCTGACCTCGGCCCTATCACGAGAAACTTTGACCATACCGTCGAATCATCAGCTTGAGTTTCCGGTCCCGCGGGACTGGCAAGAGTTCCAGCGGATGACCTGCGACCTTTTCCGCAAGCTCTGGAGGAACACGCACGCGCAGGAGTCGGGGACGCAGGGCGCAAGACAGCACGGCGTCGATGTCTTCGGGGTGAGCGGGAAGAAGAAGCGGGTCGAAGGCGTGCATTGCAAGCGGACGATCAAGCTGACGGCCGACGAGGTCAGGGAAGGGTACAGGAACCCGGCACTTGCTCAGAACTGCGAGACGCGGACGCGGAAGGCATCGAGTTCGAGGTCGTGTTCCTGGGGCGCGCCCTGCACCGCCGATATCGACCGCCCGAAGTCGTCGGCTTCATCCGCTTTCTGTAGGACCAAGATCAGGTAGCGTTTGACCGATGAGTGAACGGCGAGCAGCCGCTCCACGTCGCGGAAGTAGCTGTTCTTCTTCTCCGCGTCCTTGGTGCCGCTGAGGGTCTGCTCGATCTCCTCGAACGTGACCGGCACGCGCGCTCCAGGGGTCGGCGGGAGAAGGCGAGTGAGGTCGTGGGCACCGCAGAAGTTCTTGTTGCTGTAGCCGCGCTGGCCGTAGACCTTCACCTCGGCGATCATCTCGGTCGGAAGCCCGCAGTACAGGTCGTGCTCCGGGCCATCGTCGTAGTATCGGCAATTCACCAGGAAGCCGTTGTCGGCCGTGATGAAGTGCCGGAAGAACTCCCCGTGCAGCCAGCCCTCCCGGCAATTGTTCGCGTTCAGCCCGATGCCGAGGCTCGGTTCGATCTGCCGGAAGAAGTCGAAGAATCGGTCCACCCAGTTCATCGCTTTCATCCTCGATCAGCTCGTCTGCCACTCGCGATAGGGTTCACCTGCCAACCTGACGGAGAAGGGCCTCCGTTTCGGCCAAACTGACAGTAGTTCACTAGGTGTCTTTTGTGCAGATAGAACAATTGCTGACGGAAGTGCTTGCTGGTTGGCAATTTGCGTAGAAGTGCCGCAATCGTAACGCTGCTGGCACGCGAGGTGCGTAAAATCACAGCAATCACGATGAGTGTTCGTGAGCGGACTAACCCATTGTGCTTACGCCTGTGATATAGCTCAGGTTCGTGGCGTCCACAAAAAATTCCGCGTGAGCTGCTACCGAGCTAGGCCAAGGGACTCGGCGCGGACATGCTGTAAAGGATTTTGACGTGTCCGGTCGCCTCACTTCCCGGCGACCCCATCGCCTTAATCTGCAACTGGGAATGCTCTTTCGGGGTACGTGAGTTGAACAGTCAAAGTCCACGGGTATTCCGCGTCCTGAGCGTGGACGGCGGTGGCTATCTCGGACTCGCAACAGCATCATTCATCAAGGGCATCGAGCACCACCTCGGCATTCGCTTCTCGGATAGCTTCGACCTCTTCTGTGGCACCAGCACCGGTGCGATCCTTGCGCTCGGCCTCGCCGTCGGCCGCTCGGGTGCCGAACTGACCGACCTCTACCGGCGACTCGGTAAGAGCATCTTCGCCAATCCGCGTTTAACGCGGGGATACGGGATGAAGGCGCGGTACGACAACCGCCCCCTTCGGCAGTCGCTCAAAGCCGAGTTCGGGCAAGCGACCCTCGGCGACCTGTGCAGCAACGAGAAGTTCGCGATGGTCACCGCCTTTAATCTCACCGACGGCGAGCCTCGCATCTTCAAGACCGACCACGCTTCTCACCTGACGCTCCACAACAAGTACCTACTCTCGGACATCGCCCTCGCCAGTTCAGCGGCCCCGTTCTACTTTCCGGCGGTCCCGGTCAGGAACCCGATAAACGGTGTCACTGAACTGTACTGCGATGGCGGCGTGGTCGCGAACCACCCGGCCCTGCTCGGGTTCTCGGAAGCCGTCTCTGACTTGAAAGTGCCCCCTGGGGAAATCCGCATCCTGTCGCTCTCGACGCCAGGTGAAGACTTTGCCGAGGGAACAACAACGCTTACAAACGGAGACCGTGGTCTCGCCAAGTGGCGGGCAAAACTGCCCTCTATGTTCATCGAGTCGGGGGCGGCAATCGCGGACCAGATACTTCGGCGATTGATCAACGCGCTGCCCGAGGAATCGAGGCCACGGTACGAACGGGTGGAGATGCGAAACCGGGACGGCCTCGCGATGGACTGCGCGACGCCAGCCGCCACCCGCGCTCTCGACCACGAGGGCGCGACTCAGGCGTCGTACAACTCGGTCCGGGATCAAGTGAAGCGGATCATCGGTTAACCCGGAATGCGGAGTATTTGGTGCCGGGCCGACCATTCGGCGCGGGGCCTGTTCCTGACATGCTGACAAGGAGAATCTGTGGAGATGTTCAACTGCGCGGATGATGTCCTGGCCTACCACGACGACAAGATTACCCTGCCCGGAACGGAGCGTGGGAACATGCGGGAACGGCGAAACGCCAACCGCACCCGGCTCAAGAACGGGCTGAAGAAGGCCGGGAAGCCTGCCCCGGTTAAGTTCAAGAGTCAGGGGTCTTACGCGATGAAGACCATGACCCAACACGACGACAACAAGTACGACATCGACGACGGCGTGTACTTCTTGAAGGAAGGCCTGGTCGGGCCCCGGGGCGGGGAAATGTCGGCTCTGGAAGCGCGACAGATGGTCCGCGACGCCGTGGATGATGGCAGCTTCAAGAAAGCTCCCGAGGTCAAGAAGAACTGCGTCCGGGTTCACTACGAGGAAGGTTACCACGTGGATCTGCCGGTCTACCGGCTGGTGACCACGAAGAACATCTTTGGCCAGGAGGAGCAGCACGCCGAACTGGCTAGCTCCGACTGGAAGCGGTCCGACGCGCGGGACGTCACCGACTGGTTCGACACGGAGAATCAGCGTCAGAGCCCGGATACCACGAATGGCCGCCAACTCCGGCGGATCACCCGCGAGATCAAGAAGTACGCCCGCAGCCGCCCGAGCTGGGAGTCGCAAATCCTCAGCGGCTTCGGCATCACCAAACTGGTGACCGAAGAATTCCGGGCCGACGCCGACCGGGAAGACAAGGCCCTCTACGACACGATGAAGGCGATCCGCGACCGGCTCCGGTGGAACCTGGTCGTCGTTCACCCGGTCACGGAGGGCGACACCATCACCAAAGGCAACGACGACCCGAAGGCCAAGTTCCTCCGCGAACGGCTGACCGAGGCCATCGACAATCTCGCGCCGACCTTCGAGTGGGACTGCACTCGCGAGAAGGCGCTGAAGTGCTGGGACAAGGTGTTTTACACCGATTTCTTCAGCAATCGCCTGGAGAAGACTGCGACCAACGAGTCCAAGGCCTTCGCCGCGCCGAACATCCTGACCTCGGGAATGCTCCGGGATGCGGCAAGCGATCCTGTGGTTCGGGACGCCGTCCGCAAGGAGGGCGGCGGTCGTTATGCCTGAGCAAGAAGTTACAGACCCACTCGCGCTGCACCAGCACGCCGTGGACGTAATTGGGGCCTGGGCGAGCAGCCTCCCGGGTGGACGCGTACTTCGTCCCGACGAACTGAGTGCGTACCCGAAGCGTGCGGCATTCGCGGGCTGGCGGCTTGAGGTTGCTTTTTCGGATCGAACCCGACGAATCGATTTACTTCTGGAGAACGGATTCCCACGAAGGCCACCCCGGGTCATGCTGGTGGATCGCCCCAAATTCCTGACGTGGCCTCACGTCGAGGAGGATGGGGCGCTTTGCCTTTTGGGGGGAAGCGCGGAGGTGGATCACTCCCACCCCGCCGAGGTCGCGCAAAACCTTTTGGCCGAAGCCGCAGACCTGATCGAGGACTTGATCGCCGGCCGCAGGCAGGATGACTTTCGGTCAGAGTTCTATTCGTACTGGAATCGCTCGGTCAAACCGCAAGCACCGGAAGTTTACAGCCTGCTGGAACCCAGGCCGCCGAGCCGGATGGCTCGCGTCTGGCGCGGCCGGAGCTTCTACCTCGTCGGCAACGAGGCGGCGATTACCGCGTGGATGGATAATCGCGACCCGCGCGGCGGGCCGTGGGATACGTCGCCCGCACCTGTGCTCTGGCTGGACAAGCCACTTCTTCCGAATGAGTTCCCGCGATCCGCGGCGGACGTGATGGCCATCGCGCGGCGGTGCGGCGGCGAACACCTCTTGAAGCAACTGGCCAGTGAAGACGCAGGCGGCGTTGTGGTGGTGATCGCGGCCGACACGCCGAACGGGCCGTGTCTGGCAGCGGTGACCTTGGTTCCGCAAGCTGGGCGCAGGCAGCGGCAAGCACGGCCCGATGAACCCATCCCCGGCTTTCGTCCTGGGAAAGCCCCAAGGCAGTTGCTCGTCAGACGGATGTACGGCGGCGGCACCGCGGTTCGGTCAACAGTCGAGCGAGCAGACGCCGCTTGGGTCTGCGGCCGGGGTCAAGATCCGCGTTTAGGACGCCTTCGGGAAGCAACTGTTGCGGTGTTGGGGTGCGGTTCTGTGGGAGCGCCGACGGCCCTGCAGTTAGCCGGGGCAGGTGTCGGTCGGCTGTTTCTTATCGACCCGGAGTTGCTGAAGTGGGCGAACACCGGACGCCACCCGCTTGGAGCGTCGGCGGTAGGTCGAGCGAAAGCGGATGCACTTGCGGAGAAGATTCGAGCAGACTATCCGCACGTCCTGGGTGTCGAGTCCTTGTTCGCTCGGTGGGAAGAAGTGGAACCGGTCGCGTTGAAGAAGCTCGCCTCCTGCGACCTGATCGTGAGCACCATCGGTAATTGGGCTGCGGAGTCGGGACTGAATGCGTGGCACCGCGCCAACAGGCGCGGTCCCATCGTTTACGGATGGACCGAAGCTCATGCCTGCGCGGGCCACGCCGTCGCGATCTTCCAGCCGGGCGGTTGCCTTCAGTGCGGATTTACGGGTGCGGGCGCTCCGCTGTTGCGAGTGACGGACTGGCCCGCCGGGGGAACTGTTCACCAGGAACCGGCCTGCGGTGCAACTTACCAACCCTACGGCCCTGTTGAGCTTGGGCATATCGTTTCCGTCGTCGCGGAGACAGCGCTCGACTGTCTGCTCGGCGCGGTAGACAAGTCCATGAGCCGGACCTGGGCCGGTCGCCTTGCTCTACTCGAAAACGCGGGGGGCAAGTGGAATCCAGAATGGCTGTCGGCGACGGGCAACCGGAATAAGGGGGGATTTGTTGAAGAGCGGGAATGGCCTGTCTCGCGCACGTGCGTCGAGTGCGGGGCGGTTGCGGCATGATCGCCTATCCCATCGGTACATCCGGCCAGACGGTCATTCTGGCAGACGGAGTTGTTGAGTACCTCATACGGCACCGCCAACTCAAGCGCGGACAGACGGAAGCCGGGGGCCAGATGTTCGCCCGGATCGAGGGCGGCGAAATCACCGTCGTCGAGGTCACGGGGCCGAGGCCAACGGACCGCCGGACGAGAACAGCCTACCTTCCTGACCGAAAAGCAGAGCGGGCGGAAATCGCTGACCGATTCGCCCGTGGGTTGCACTTCGTAGGCGACTGGCACACGCATCCGGACGGGCGTCCGCGTCCGTCCGGGCCCGATCTTGAAAGCATGACCGAGTGCTTCAACAAATCCGCCCATAGCTTGAACGGGTTTCTGTTGCTGATTGTCGGGCAGGTTGATCCGCCCGAAGGCTTTAGCTTGTCGATCCACGACGGGAAGAGTTACCACTGCTTGGCGTCTCGGGATGCAGCGAAGTGATGGTACTAGAGCCGGTGCCATGCACAGTTCGTCCCTGCCTTGTCATCCCGTCGCCGTCGTGTGGCCCTCGGAGCCCATGGGTTCAAGGGCCGCAACGCGAGATAGCGTGTCGAATGATGTACCATCTTGCGTACTCCGATCCGACCCATTGAAGCGAATTAATTGGCATGGGTATCAGAATGTGGATTACACGGACCGTACACACGCATAACGGCCGAGCGTCGCTGGGCCGGGAACAGGTGCCGATACCGGGCCTCCATCTCGGCCGTCTGATGACCCATCAACTCGCAGATGACGCGGCTATCGACGCCCGCGGCCGCAAGGTTCGACGCGAACGAGTGTCGGAAGGCGTGGAAGCCACGGAGGACTTCCCACTTGCTCCCGCTGACGCCGGTGCGGAACACTCGCCACGCCCGTGTATCGACGATGAGTTCGTTCGGCACAGTGGCGAACGTCACTTCACCGCCGGGGTGCTTCGTCTCAAGAAAGTCGGTCATCACCTCGGCGACGAAGTCCGTCATGTCCACGGTGCGTTGCGTCTCGTTGCTGTGGCTCCGCTTCTTCTCGCGGAAATGAATCAAACGGGCCTCGAAGTCGAAGTCTTCGACGCGGGACCGGAAGAGTTCGCTGCGGCGGGCTCCCGTGTGCGCCGCGACGACTAGAAATGGATACAGCCACGTCGTCTTGGTGCGGCGCTTCACATGCTCGAGAACTTCCGCAACTTCCGTCGGGTTCAGGAAGAGGCCATCCCACAACTCACGAAGACGCTTGGGAGTCAGTCCGGGGCTGCGAGCGATGATAGATTGGATCTGCTCGTAGGTACGGAACGGCTCGGCCTGCCTCTCCTTCGCGTAAACAAGATCACAGCCGGGGTACCGCATAGGTGCTTGCCCCTGCCGGAACGACCAGTTCCAAACGTAGCGGAGCGTGGCTACCGCTTTCTTAATCGTCTTCGCCTTGAGCGGATGGCCGTTGTGTTGTTCGCGGCTCCTCGCGTCGATGAACTGCTGGATGGTGCCGGACGTGATCTCGCTGAGCGGTCTCTTCTCACCGATGATGCGCATCAAGTGGGCCAAGTGGATGTCCTCCATCCGGCGGGTAATCTCTTCCTTTGCCCCTTTCGTAAACGTTTCCTGATACCGCTTCACGATGTCGCCGAGCGTCGGCATGCGGACGATCTCGACGCTCTTTTCGAGCTTGCCGTCGGAGATCAGGAACAAGCCGAGATCGGCTCCGGTTGGCACAGCTATTCGCCCACGCTCGACAAGCCGTAGGTTTTCCTCCAACCGGATGCGGCACGCCTCGGCGTCCTGGCGGTCCGGTGATTTCAGGTTCACGCGGTACAAGCGGTCGTTAAAGCGGAACGACAACCGGAAGCTCTTGCCGCGAGATTCGACCCAGGCCATGCGTCATCCCCCGTTAGATTTTTCGGGAGTGGGCAAGCGACGCGAGCCCAACGTGGGAGCAACGTTGCTCCCATTTTGCTCCCAAGACGGGTTCCGTTGGCAAAGGGGTCAGCCTGACGATTTGCTGAATTCGCTTACCTTCCAAGGCAAAAAACGTGATTCTCGCGAGGTTAAATTGAGCGGAGCGGGAGGGATTTGAACCCTCGATACGGGGTTGCCGTATACGGCATTTCCAGTGCCGCCTCTTCAGCCGCTCGAGCACCGCTCCAGCACCAACACCGACACGCGGACGGACCCGGAAGTTCGCCCGCGGACCATCATCCTATGACGACCGCCGACGCCGGGGAAGTGCCCGACTTCCGAAGTCCGGCTTCGACTTCGGAAGTCGATCCCACGCGGAAGCGTTCGCGGTGATGGCAGACGCCCCTCATTCCGTTCGACTTCCGAAGTCGAAGCCGGACTTCGGAAGTCAATCGTCCTCGCTCCACTGCGGGAGCACGCCGAACAGCTCGAAGTCGATGTTCTGCACGCCGACCGCGGCCGTCAGCTTTTCCAGCACCTTCCGGCCCGTGTTCGGCGGCAGGAGGTGCGACGTGATCGTGATCGACTCGCCGGCCTCGCCGCGGATGTTCAGCCGGAACGGCAGGTTGTCCGCCCGGCGGGTGACGTAGGCCCCGGCGTCGTTCACCCCGGTGAACGACAGCAGCGGGTTGTCCGTCACCATCTGCACCGTCGCGTGCCGCACCTCCCCCCACTCCAGCTCCACCTCCCGGTGGCCGGACACGTAGACGACGCCGCCCTTGCGGAGCTGGAACAGGATCGGCTGCCGGGTCATGGCCTTCACCAGGAATCCGACGCCGCCGAGGACGAGCACGCCGGCGATGATCGGGACGGCGACGTGCCACCGGAGGAGCAGCGCGGCGGTCGCCAGGACCAGCCCGCCGACGAGGACGGCCGCGGCGAAGACGGCGTTCGCCGTGTCCACCTTCGTCTGCACGCCCTCGACGAGCAGCTTGCCGAGCGGGTCGCCGTCGCCCTTGTTCTTCTTCGCCATGACGAGCCTCAGCACGCGGCCGACTTCCGCTTCTTCCCGACGCGGCCCTTGTCTTCCAGCATCGCGATGTACGCGGCGGCCTCCGGCACTTTACAGTCCGTGTCGCCCATGTCCACGTGAACCTTCCCGAGCGTCTTCGCGACGGCCTTCGCCTTCGGCAAGAGCGGCGCGACGAACGCGGCCACGGAAATGACGAACTGGTTCATGCAGTACTTCGTCCGGTTCGGGGCGGCGGCGATCTCCCGCGGCACGCGGTCGAGCAGCTCGACGATCTCGTCGAGGTCCAGCTCGTCGTCCGGCTTGACGGAGATGAGGCTGCCGTAGGTGGACCACCCGGCGACGGAGATTTGCTCCTTCTTCGAGTCCATCCACTCGAGCGCCAGCTCGCGGCCGAACTTCGACTCGGACGCGGTCCAGGGGACGGTGTAGCCGCTGAGCATGTACCAGTACGCGGCCTTGACCCACTTCTGGAGCTGCGCCTTGGTCATCTTCATCGGCTCGGCGACGAGGCCGGCGAGGTACATGGCGTCCGCGTTGCCGGTGTCGTACAGCGCGAGGGCCAGCTGGTGGTTCTTCTTGACCTTCTTCTGGATCGTCTTGAGGTGCTCGATCTTGACGCCGAAGATCGGCTCGCGGGCCCCGTGGCGGAGCCAGGTCTTCTTGGTCTGGGCCGTCCCGTTCGCTTCCAGGTCGGCCATGATGTCGGCGAGGGTCATGGGGCACTCGTGGGGAAAGAGTGGCGTTCGCCAAAGTCATCCGCGTTTGGGAATTCTTCGGACGTGAACGATGCGAACCACCTGCCCGTTCTTGAAAACGCGGAACCACAGGGACATGGGAAGGTGAATGGCCAGGCGCAGGTTCCCCTGCCGTGACTCGCCCACGTCGAGCGAGTCGCGTTCGATGTCACGAATGGTGTTCTCCACAATGGCGGCGATCGTGTCCCGGTCGGAGACGGTCGCCGCCACCCAGATGTCGGCCAACTCGTCGCGGGCCACTTCGTCCCAGTCGATCCACGTCATGCGAGCTTCCTCAGGTACTCCATGACCTGCGCCGTCGTGTACTTCGGCCCGTCCGAGTTGGCCCGGCGTTCCATCTCCGCGTAACTGATGCTGGCGAACTCCGGGATGATTTCGCCCGCCGGGACGAACTGGCCCACGAGGTTCCCGGCCTCGTCCCGGAGTTCCACTCGCTTGCCGGCCGCCAACAGCTTCTCCCGCAGCCCGGCGTCGATCACGATCGTGCTCATACTCACTCCTCGAAGGTCAAACCGTCTTCATTGTACATCCGGCCACCAGAATCACAACACCCCCGGAATCGGCGTCCCGGCCGGCAGCACCGGCAGCGGGCGGTTCTGCCGGTCGATCAGCATCTGCTCCGGGTCGAGGCCGACGGCCGCGTACAGCGTCGCGGCCACGTCGCCCGGCGAGTACGACAGCCCCGTCGGGTACGCCCCGTTCTTGTCCGTGCCGCCGATCACTTGGCCGCCCCGCGTGCCGCCGCCGGCGAAGAAGATCGACCCGGCCGGCCCCCAGTGGTCGCGGCCGCCGGCCTTGTTGATCTTCGGCGTCCGCCCGAAGTCGGTCAGGAACAGCACGAGCGTGCTGTCGAGCAGCCCCCGCGCGTGCAGGTCGCCGAGCAGCGCGGCGAAGGCGCGGTCCATGCCGGCGACGTGGTACGGCTTCTTCGCCATCTCGCAGATGTGCGGGAAGTTCTGCCCGGCCGCGTTGTGGTTGTCCCACAGGTTGCCGTACTCCGGGTCGTACCCGTAATCGACGAGCACGAACGGCGCGCCCGCCTCGACCAGCCGCCGGGCGAGCAGGCACCGCGACCCCACCTTCGTCTTGCCGTACTGTTCGCGGGTCTTGTCCGACTCGCGACTCAGTTCAAAGGCCGCGCGGACGGTCGGCGACGTGAGCATCGAGAACGCGTCCTTGTACTGGTCGGCGACGCCTTCCGCCGCGTCCGCCTGCCGCAGCGCGTCGTCGAGCTTGGTGCGGAGCAGCTGCCGGTCGTCGAGCCGCTCGTCCGTCAGCCCCGCGAGGGGCGTGACGCCCTGCTTGGTGAAGTCGTCCTCGGCGGCTTCCTTGACGAACGCGGTGAAGTCGTCGTTCTTCGGCTTGCCGCCGGTGGCGAACGGGGCGTACTGGCCGCCGAGCCAGCCGCCGGTGAAGAGCTGGTACGGCGGCGGCCCCGGCCGCGTCGTGCCGGGCACGGCGATGTAGCCGGGGAACCCGGCCCGCCCGCCGCGGAGCTTCGCGTGGATCGCGCCGACGTTCGGCTCCGTGAGGATTTGCGCCGCCGTCGTCTTCCGCCCGGACAGGCCGTAGCTCTGCGCGAGCAAGTGGTCGTCGGTCGCCGGCGAGAAGGTGCGGACGAGGGCGAACTTGTCCGTCTGCCGGGCGAGGCCGGGCATCGTCTCGCAGAACCGGACGCCGGGCAGCCCGGTCTGGATGGTGCCGAGCGACCCGCGGATTTCTTCCGGCGCGTCCGGCTTCGGGTCGAACGATTCGTGGTGCGTGACGCCGCCCGCCATCCACAGGACGAGCACGGACTTCGCCTTCGCCGGCGCGTTGGCGCGAGCGCCGGGCAGGACCGACGCGGCGAGGCCGACGGAGCCGATGCGGAGCAGGTCGCGGCGGGACAGGATCATGACGAGGCTCGCGGGTGAAGAGCGGACCGGCGGGAGGCTCGATTATCGGGGAGGGGACGGTTGAAAGCAACGGGTTTCGCCCGTCGTGGCGAGCCGAGCGGCGTAAGCCGCCGGGTAAAGGGAGCGTAACCCGGCGGCTTACGCCGCTCGGCTCGCCACTTACACTCACCCTAAAAACTTTGCGCCCGCAACGTTTTTATCGTTGGAACAATTCTCGCACATCTGTTACAACCTTGTCATCCGTCCCATTCCTCCCAGGTTCCACACCATGAAGAAGTCCATCTCGTCCCTCCGCGGGCAGCCCCTCCGCCGCGGGTTCCGCCTCCGCTGCGAGCAGCTCGAAGACCGGTGGGTTCCGGACGGGGCCAGCGACTTCACCACCGAGTTCTCCGCGGGCATCACGCCCGATTCCGCGCCCGCCGGGATCGTCGAGGGGCCGGACGGGAACCTCTGGTTCGCCGAGTTCGCCGCCAGCCGCCTCGGGCGGATCACGCCGGCCGGCGTCGTCACCGAGTTCGCCCTGCCGGCCGGCCGCGGGCCGCTGAACCTCGCCGTCGGGTCGGACAACAAGCTCTGGTTCACCGAGAACAGCGGCGACCGCATCGGCCGGATCGACCCGCTCGCGGCCGACGTGCTGGCGTCGCTCGTCGAGTTCGCCGTGCCGGGGGCCGGCAGCGCGCCCAACGACATCGCCGCCGGGCCGGACGGGGCGCTCTGGTTCACCCAGAGCGGGTCGGACCAGATCGGCCGCGTCACCACGGCCGGCACGATGACGGAGTTCGACGTGCCCGGCGTCGGCAGCACGCCAGCGGGCATCGCGAACGGGCCGGACGGGGCCGTGTGGTTCACCCAGGGCGGGTCCGGGCAGATCGGCCGCATCACCACGGCCGGGGTCGTCACCGAGTTCACCGTGCCGGTCAACGGGGCCGGGTTCAGCGACCCCGAGGACATCACCGCCGGGCCGGGCGGCCACCTGTACTTCACCGACTTCGGCCGGTCGCAGATCGGCCGGCTCACCACCGACGGGCAGTTCACGCAGTTCAGCCTGCCGATCAACCGCGGCCCGCACGGGATCGTCGCCGGGCAGGACGGGGCGCTCTACTTCACGGAGGCCGCCAGTAGCCGGATCGGCCGGCTGCCGGCCAGCGCGCTCTTGCCGGGCAAGGCCACGTCCGGCCAGCCGCCGCTGATCGAGTACGACGCCATGCTCGCGTCCGCCATCGCGCTCGGCATTACGAGCACGAAGTCCGGCGACCTGTGGTTCACCCAGAACGCCGCGAGCAAGGTGTCGCGGATGAAGTTGCCGCTGGTGCAGATCACCGCGGCCGCGACCGGGCCGGTCGTCGAGGTGTACGACATCAAGCTGAACACGCTCCGGACGTTCACCCCGTTCCCGGACTTCAAGGGCGACCTGAGCGTCGCCGTCGCCGACTTCAACGGGAACGGGACGCCGGACGTGATCGTCGGCGCGGGCAAGGGCGGCGGGCCGATCGTGAAGGTGTACGACGGGTTCGACAACGAGCTGTTCGCCACCTTCTTCGCGTTCGACCCGAGCTTCCGCGGCGGCGTGTCGTTGGCCGGCGACCACCTGACCACGGACGGCAACGCCGAGATCGTCGTCGCCGCCGGGCCGGGCGGCGGGCCGCACGTCAAGGTCATCGACGGCACGAAGCTCGCCCAGCTCCAGGCGAACGGCGTCATCGCGGACTCCGCCGTCCTCGCCAGCTTCTTCGCGTTCGACCCGGCGTCCCGCGGCGGCCTGTCCCTCGGGGCCGGCGACGTGACCGGCGACAACCGGGCCGAGATCGTCCTCGGGGCCGGGCCGGGCGCGGACGCGCTGGTGAAGGTGGTGGACGCCACGAAGTTGGCCCAGGTGCAGTCGAACGGCGTCATCGCGGACGCGGCCCTCGTCGCGAACTTCCTGGCGTTCGCCCCCGGCTTCACCGGCGGCGTGTTCGTCGCCGCCGGGTACGAGAACGGCGACAACGTCCGGGACGTGATCGTCGGGGCCGGCAACGGCGGCGGGCCGCACGTCAAGGTCGTCAACGGCACGAAGCTCGCCCAGGCGACGGGCGGCACGCTCGTCCCGGACGCGGCGCTGGCGGCGAACTTCTTCGCGTTCAGCCCGGCGTTCCGCGGCGGCGTCCGCGTCAGCGCCGACGACCTGACGGCCGACGGCCAGACGGAGATCATCCTGAGCGCCGGCCCCGGCGGCGGGCCGCACGTCAAGGTGATCGACGCGAACAAGCTCGGCCAACTCGGGGCGGACGCCCAGATCGCGGACGCCGCGCTGATCTCCAGTTTCTTCACCACGGACGGGGCCGAGCGGCGGGGCGTGTTCATCGCGTCCGACGCCGACCACCGGGACGGCCCGATCAACGGCCCGCCGGGGATCACCATCACGAACAGCCGGCGGGACATCAACGACATATTCGTGTTCCAGTCCCCGGCCAACCCGGCGAACACGGTGTTCAACATGACCGTCAGCCCGTTCTCGACGGCGACGACGCCGAACACGTTCGACCCGACGCTGCTGTACGACTTCCGGGTCGCCAACCGGGACCTGCTGAACACGACCGACGACATCGTCTTCCGCGTCACGTTCGGCCCGCCGGACGCGGCGGCCGGGAACCAGCAGGACACGGTGGTGCGGGCGCTGCCGGCCGCGCGGTTCGCCGGGACCGGCGGCGTGCTGGTGAAGGGGTTCACGAACAAGAACGTGCCGGTCCGCGGCGTCGGCGGGGCCGGGACGGCCCAGTTCCGCGCCGCCGAGCAGGACGACCCGTTCCTGTTCGACGCGGCGGGGTTCAACGCGCTGCTGAACAACCCGGACGCCGTCCAGGGCGTGGTGGACGGCGAGTACCCCCGCGGGACCGGGACGTTCGGCCCCGGCGGGACGCCGGCCTTCGACGCCCCGAACTTCTTCGGCCCGAACGTCAACACGCTGGCGCTGACGCTCGAGGTCCCGTCCGACCGGATCACGGCCGCCGGCAGCACCGGGATCGGGTTCTGGGGCCGGATCGAGTTCAACGGCGTGCAGACCGACCGGATGGGCCGGCCGGCCATTAACACGGCGCTGATCCCGCCGATCCCCCGCGGGGCGGCCGTCCCGGCCGGGTCCGGCGGCACGGACATGCGGAACGCGTTCAACGCCGCCCACCCGCGGGACGACCGGGCGACGTTCACCGCCCCGATGGTGGACACGCTGACCCGGTTCTACCCGGCCGGGCGGCCCGGCGGCGTCCCGAACGCCGACCAGGCGGCGGTGGTCGCGGGGTTGCTGCTGCCGGACATCCTGCCGTTCGACACGTCGAGCAACGCCGGGTTCGCCGGCGGGTTCGTGGTGAACAACGGGACGACGTTCCTGGGCAACGGCCGGAAGCTGAGCGACGACATCATCAGCACGGAGTTGTCGGTGCTGACGGACGACGACCTACCCGCGGCGCTGGGCGGCGGCCCGAACCCGCCGGCGCTGGTGACGCAGAACGTGCGGGACGACAACGGCACGAACCTGACGGACGGGTCGATCGACCCGCCGGCCCCGCGGGGCGGCGGCGCGGCCGGGACGGGGACGCAGCGGGCGGCGGTGTTCCCGTACATCGGCGCGCCGAACCCGAACCCGACGGCCGTGCCGGGCACGCGGCCGCCGGATTGATCGCGGCGAGGCCGACGGAGCCGATGCCGAGCAGGTCCCGGTGGAATGCTCGGCTCGGCTCTCACTTCTCAATAGTTTCCCGAATCCGCGTTAACGGGCGGGTCGTACTGTTGTCAGTTCCGCCATCATCGACGACTTCTTCGTCTCGCGGTTCGCCCCACTCGGTCCGAACGTCTGACGGTCCGTTTTTGTCCGTCCGTTGTCCCACAAAGCATTCGGCACGTTCGCGATTTCCGCGGGGCAGCCCCTTTCGTGCCGGCCGTCGGCCGCGGGGGCCGTGCCGCGCTCGCGCTGGGGTTGTCCATGTTCGAGTTCGGTTTCTTGCTTCGACCTCAAAATAGACTTTTTGACCAGTTGCCCGCGGGTCGCGGTGCCGGGGCGTCGCTCCATACGTGGCGGGGCGAAGGCGGGTCCGGTTTATCGCAATCGGGGATTGGGTAATCAGACGTTCGGCCCCTACAGCCGCTGACAAAACCCCGGTTCGACCAGGAGCAGAAAAGCCAGGCTGCAGATTATGTCAGGGCCTCTTACTCTTCGATCGGGAGGTGAACGATGTACAAATCGCCGGCGATAAAAACGGACGGTCCCGGTTTGGAAACTCCGGACGGCCGTGAGGTCCTCGACTACGTTGCTGCTCTGTTCAAAGGAACCCTGCCGGTCTGGCCGGGCGCTTACCTGATCGTTACCGGTCGCAAGACCTACCTCGAGGTCTCGAAGCGGGGGCTGACGGACCGCGGGGTCCCCTGGCACAAAATCCTCACCGTCCTCGACTGGGAAGGCCCCAGCACGAATCCCGAGGCCCGCGTCGTTAAATATGAAATCGAGTACAGGCCGTTGCGCAAGGTGACGGCCGTATTTACCCCGGAATCGGGCGGTTCTCCGGTCGAAGTGCATTACGAGATCACGCCCGACGGCACGGTCGTCGAGGCGGGCGGTCAATTGACGCTCTTGAAGGACTTCCTTTGGAACAAATCGGGACAAGTGGTGAAGGTCGCCGTGAAACTGAAAGGGTTAGCCGAGCTCGACTTCGCCACGCAGAACACGGTGAAAACCGTGCTCAAGGGCAAGATCACGGGCGTCTATGACGTTACCGTGACGAAGGGGATCAGCGTGGAGCTGTACCTCGATACGTTCGTCAAGCATGCCACGGCGAAAGACCCGGACGAACCGAACAAACCTCAGACCAAGTTCGGCGCGGAGGTCGGTGGCAGCGTGAAATTCTACTGGTAGGGGGGGTCGATCCGCGGAAGGCGCGGCCCGACGACGCGGGGCGCGCCGGGCCGCGCGCTGCCGGGGTGCGCCGTGCCCGCCGCCGCCGGGTTGCTCGCCGGCCGATCACATCAAACCGCGAAAAATCCCCGACAATTCTTGGCCGATCCCGCCCCCGTTTCCGGATTAACCATTCCGACGCGGGACGCCCGCGCAGAAACTCCCCCAGGACCACGGCCATGAACGCGCTGGAGCTGCAGAAGTACGAGAACTGGTGCAAGGTGTCGCCGCAGAAGGTGTACGTCGATGTCCTTGCCGCCGGCGGGTGGAAGAACGTCTTCCGCAACGACCTGCCGCCGTGGGCCAGCCGCGTCCGCAACTACTTCAACGTCACCCCGCGGTGCCTCAAGCGGCTGCCTGAAGACGTGGCGAAGAAGGCCGCCAAGCGGGTGCAGCGGTTCGTGTTCGAGCTCGAGTGTCATGCGGTACAAACGTACAACAACAAGCCGCAGAACCGGCTGAAGAACGCGGACGGCACGCTCGCCCCGCCGGTGTTCAAGGTCCCCGCCGGCTGCCCGGCCGGGCCGAGCGACGAGGTCACGTCCTTGTGGTGGACCGACGAGATCGCCGTCCGGTTCGCCATGACCGACTTCGTGTACAAGGACGAGTGCGGCCGGCTATGGTACCAGATGGCCGCCGGGTCCACCATCTTCCACTACGGCAAGCCGGTGAAGGTCAAGGCCGTCGAGGCCACCTACGTGGCCGCCAAGGGGCAGAACGACACGCCGGTGTACAAGCTCATCAACCCGGACAACTCCGGCGGGTCGAACGAGATCATCCTCAAGAACCCCGGCCCGTACGACATGATCGGCGAGGTCGGGCAGGAGTTCGCCGTGGACCCGATGCTGGAGAAAGTCCCGAAGTACCAGGGGTCGTACAACTACGCGGACACGGCCATCGTCGGGCTGAACGCGCACGACCGGCTGGACATGAAGCCGCACTCCGGGCGGGAGGGGTTCTACCTGAACCCGGCCGACCGGTACAGCCCGCTGCAGACGCGGAAGTTCCCGCCGCGGGCGGAAGTGATGTCCTGACCGGGGCGGGGCCGGTCACTCCTTCGTCATCGTCTCGTCGAGGTTCAGCAGCACCCGCGCGACCGTCACCCACGCGGCCAGCTCCGCCGGCGTCGTCGCGTTCGGCAGCTTCCGCGCGTCCTCCGGCTTCGCCACCGCCACCGCCCACGGGTCGGCCTTCGGGTCCGAATACTTCGCCGCGGCCTTGTCCAGCAGCTCCTTCAGGACGGCCGCCTCCCGCTCCGTCGGCGACCGGCTCGTGCAGAGGCGGAACGCGAACGCCAGCCGCTCCGGGGCGGTCTCGCCGCCCTCCCGCACGGCCCGCAGGCCGAGGGCTTGCGCCGCCTCCACGAAGATCGGCTCGTTCATCGCGGTGAGGGCCTGGAGCGGCGTGTTGGAGCGGGATCGCTTCACGCACGCGAAGTCGCCGGTCGGGGCGTCGAACGCCTGCAGCGCCGGGTACGGGATGCTGCGGAACCGGAACACGTACAGGCTGCGGCGGTAGCGGTCCGGGCCGGTGCTCTCGGGCCACACCTTCGGGCCGTAGCTCGCCGGCGGTTGCGTCAGGAACGCCGGGATCGGCGGGTAGACGCTCGGCCCGCCGACCGTCGGGTTCAGCAGGCCGCTGGCCGCGAGGACGATGTCGCGGACGAGTTCGCCGTCCACGCGGAAGCGGGGGCCGCGAGCGAGGAGGCGGTTGGCGGGGTCTTTGGCCGCGAGTTCCGGCGTCACCTTCGAGGATTGTTGGTAGGTGGCGCTCGTCACGATGAGCTTGTGGAGGCGCTTGACTCCCCACGGACGTTCGTCCGTGGGCTTTGTTGGCTCCATGAATTCCACCGCGAGCCAGTCGAGCAGCTCCGGGTGACTTGGCGGGTCGGATTGCTTGCCGAAGTCCTCGGACGTGGCGACGATGCCCGTGCCGAAGTACGCCTGCCAGACGCGGTTCACGAACGCGCGGGCCGTCGTCGGGGCCTTCGCGTCCGTCATCCACTTCGCCAGGCCGATCCGGTTCGGCGGCAAATCCTCCGCGGCCGGGTTCAGGAACGCCGGCGTGCCGACGCCCACCTTCTCGGCCGGCTTCAGGAAGTCGCCGCGCTTCAGCAGGTGCGTGGGGCGTTCCTCCGTGCGCTCGGTGTAGACGAGTTGCGACGTGCCGACCGGGTGCTCCTTCCACTGCCGCTCGACCCGCTCGGCGTAGTCCTTCCACTCCGGCACGGTCCCGCGGAACGCGGCGAACACGGCGTCCGCCTGCGCCGGCGTCCGCTGCTCGGCCGGGATCGTCTCGACGATCGCGCGGACCTTCGCCGGCAGTGGGTCGGCGACGGGGGCCTTCGCGTCGGTGACGCTCAGGCGGAACCGGCCGAGGTTGTTGTTCTGGTTGTCGTCGCTGTTCCACCCGCCGTGGTTCTGCACCAGCTTGAACGTGACGGTCGCGCCGGCCGGGACCTCGACCGGCTTCTCGAACACGAACACGGCCTTCCGCGGCACGTTGCTGCGGCCGCCGCCGACATCGGGGGACCAGGCCGTGTCGTTGTTCCCGTCGATGGCGAACGCGACGGGGCCGGTGGTGCGGTTCCGCTTCGACTTGTTGTCGAAGATCGCTTCGAGCGGCTTCTCGACCGAATTCGCGTCGGCCGTGGCGCTCACGATTTTCACCGCCTTGCCGTTCACTTCCACTTTGAACTCGGTGAGCGCGAACAGCCCGTAGATGGAGCGGCCCGGCCCGCCGCGGGGCAGGTTCGGGTCGTTGAGCAGCTCCAGCCGCGCCGCGGTGATGGTCTTCAGTTTCGTCGGCCCGGCGAAGTCGGTCGTGTGCTGCGTCGGGGCGTACCCGCTCGCGTAGATCGAGCCGTCGGCCAGCAGCGTGTGCTTCTGCCCGCCGCTGGCGTCCAACTCGGGGCGGATCACGTCCCACGCCGGCTGGTCGCCCTTGACCTTCGCCTCCCACGCGGCCTGCTTCTTCGCCCAGTCCGGGAACTTGTGCTTCAACTCGCCGTCGATGTCCTTGATCTTTTGGAAGATCTCGTTCCGCCGCATCTGCTCGTCCGGCGTGTAGACGGTGACGTTCCCCTCGTGCGCGTTGTTCAGGTACGCGAACAGCCGGTAGTAGTCCGAATGGGTGATCGGGTCGTACTTGTGCGTGTGGCACTGGGCGCACTGGATCGTGAGGCCGAGCATCCCCTTGCCGATGGCGTCCATGCGGTCGAACATCGCCTCCATGCGGAACTGCTCGGGGTCGATGCCGCCCTCCTCGTTAATCATGCTGTTCCGCAGGAACCCGGTCGCGACGACCTGGTCCTGCGTGGCGTTCGGCAGCAGGTCGCCGGCGAGCTGCTCCGTGAGGAATTGGTTGTACGGCAGGTCGCGGTTGAACGCGTTGATGACGTAGTCGCGGTAGAAGTGGACGAACCGCGGCTTGTCCTTCTCGTACCCGTCGCTGTCGGCGTACCGGGCGGCGTCGAGCCACAGCCGGCCCCACCGCTCGCCGTAGTGCGGACTCGCGAGCAGCCGGTCCACGAGCTTGCCGTAGGCGTCCGGCGAGTTGTCGTTGAGGAACGCATCGACTTCCTTCGGCGTCGGCGGCAGGCCGATCATGTCGAGGTAGAGGCGGCGAACGAGCGTCGTCTTGTCCGCGGGGGGCGACGGCTTCAGCCCTTCCTTCTCCAACTTCGCGAGGACGAAGGCGTCGATGGGATGCGTCGCGTTCTTGGGCACGGCGGGGCGAGTCGGCGCGACGAACGCCCAGTGCGTGGCCTTGTCCTCGTTCGACAGCGAGTCCGGCCAGACCGCGCCGGCGTCGATCCACTTGCGGATGACCTCCACCTTCTCCTTCGCGAGCGGCTTCTTCGGCGGCATGACCGTGTCTTCGTCCGCGCTGGCGATGCGGCGGTACAGCTCGCTCTCGGCGGCCTTCCCCGGCACGATACCGACCTTCTTCGACTCGCCGCCGCGCTTCGCCCGGCCGCGGATGTCGATGCGGAAGTCCGCGGTCCCCTTCTTCGCGTCGTGGCACTTGTAACAGTTCTCTTTCAGGATCGGCAGGACGTGCTTCTCGAAGCTGACGGCGTTCGGGTCGCCGTCGGCGGCCGCGGCGAGCGGCAGGGCGAGCAGCACCAACAGGGAGCGGAAGCGCGGCATGGTCGTGCCCGGTGGGAGGTCGGATGCGATAGGTTCATAATATCGGGCGGTGAACCGATCCCGTACAACACACCCATGCTCCCCTGCGACCACTTCCGCCACTGCCCGCGGTGCGCCGCCGCCGTCGAGCCCGGCGCGAACCCGCTGCACTGCCCGGCGTGCCGGTTCACGTTCTACTTCAACCCGACGCTCGCCGCGGCCGCGTTCATCCGCCGGCCGGACGGCCGGTACGTGTTCATCCGCCGCGAGCGGGACCCCGGCAAGGGGCTGCTCACCGTGCCCGGCGGGTTCGTCGATGTCGGCGAGACGGCCGAGGAAGCGCTCGTCCGCGAGGTGCGGGAGGAGGTCGGTCTCGAAATCAGCGGCATCGAGTACGTCTGCTCGCTGACGAACCGGTACCTCTACAAGGACGTGACGTACCCGGTGTGCGACCTCATGTTCCGGGCCGTGGCCGTGGACCCGGCCGCGACCGTCGTCGGCGACGGCGCAACGGCCGTGGAGTGGGTTCGCCTCGAAGACGTGGCCCCGACCGACCTCGCGTTCCCGAGCGTGCGGCGGGGCCGGGAGCTGCTCCTCGGCCGGTAGCCGCCGGTCAGTGCTCGGCCGGCGGGGCCGTCATCTTCAGCGCCTCCTCGATCGCGCGGTCGAGCTTCGCGACCGCGTCGTCCGGGGCGGCGTGGTGCCACCGGCCCTGGTCGGCCGACCCGCGGACCTTGCCGTCCGGCCCGACGACGAAGAACGTCGGCGCGACCAGGTGGCCGGGCATCATCACGTTGTTCACCGTGCCCAGCTTCGCGACCGCGTCGGCCGGCAGCCCGTACCCGGACGGCCACGGGATGGCGTGCGCCCGGACGAACGCCTCGGCCGTCGCCTTCGGCTGGTCGGTGACGCTGATGAACTGCACCCCGCGGTCGCGGTACTTCGCGTGCAGCCGGACCAGCCCGGGGGCGGTGGCCCCGCAGTACGGGCACCACGCCGCCCACACGTCGAGGACGTGGACCTTCGGCCCGTCGGACGCGAACGGCTTCGGGTCGCCGTTCAACCACCCGGCGCACGCCAACTCCGGCACCGCCTCGCCGCGGGCCAGCGGGCCGCGGACCGGCCCCGCGATCGGCGGCCGCATCGCCCCCGGCGGCCCGCCCGGCGCCGGGGGAGGCGGCGGTTCCCCGCCGCACCCGACTAACAATCCAATCCCAAGAACCCCCGCCGCCGACCGCAACCGAGACCGCTTCAAGGGTGTCACTCCACCGGGCGAACGGATTCATTCCCCTCCCGATGATACCGACCCGTCGGCCACGAGAAATGAACCGGCGATGAATCTTCCGCCTCATAAATTGACGCCGTCGCCCGGCGGGGGATTCATGAACGATGCGTGAACGATTCGCGGTCGGATTGGTGCTAGTGTGCCTCGGCGGGTGTTCGGACCCGCGGGCGGCCGAGGACCTCGACCGGCGGACGGTCGCCGAGGTGAACGCCCTGGCGGACGCGCTGGACAAGGACGACGCGGCGGCCGCGGCCGCGCGGCTGGCCGCCCTCCGGGGGCTGGTCGCGGCGGCGAAGCGGGTCCGCGTGTCGAAGGCGGACAACGAGGCGCTGATCGCCGCGTTCCGCGGCCCGCAGCAGGCCGCCGCGGACCGGCTGACGAAGGCCGCGGCCGCCGCGAAGGCGCGGGGGAAGATTCGCCTCGAAGACTTGCCCGTCCCGCCGTGACGGGTCATTCCGGTTGCCCGCGGGCGGCGAACCGGGTACGCTCGTTCCATCATCGGCCGGCCCGCCCGTCTCGTTCGGCCGCAGGCCCGGCCGAGCCTCTCACGAAAGGACTCCGCCGATGCGTGCGCTGTTCGCGGTCGGGATCGTCGCCGTGTTCGCCCTCGGGCTGACCGGGTGCGGCAACCAGAAGAAGGGCGAGGAACTCGCCCAGCAGATGATCGACGAGATGAACAAGATGTCCGACGCCCTGGAGAAGGGCGACATGGCCACGGCGAAGGCCGGCCTGACGAAGCTGAACGAGCTGGCGAAGGCGGCGAAGGACGTGAAGGTGACGAAGTCCCAGGACAAGGCGATCGAGGACAAGTACAAGGGCCAGTTGCAGGCCGCCCAGGAGCGGATGCAGAAGGCGCTCATGGCGGCCGCGACCAGCGGCAAGGTGACGCCGCAGGAACTGATGGCGTTCGGCGAGGAGGCGTCGAAGATGGGGAAGTAACGGCGACGCCGCCGGAAGGGGCGCGGGCGCGGCGGGTCGCCGCGACTCCCTTCCGGATACGTTGCCAGACCGCTTACAGGACCAAGTCGTCGGCCGCCGCCAACGTGAGGACTTGCCGCAGCGCCGCCTGGAGCGCGGCCGGGTCGGTCGCCCGTTGAATCTTCGCGTCCACGGCCGGCGGCACGCGACCGAACTTCTGTTCGAGTAGCGTCACGAGCGATAGCCGCAGGCCCTCCACCCGGCCCTCCACCCGGCCCTCCACCCGGCCCTCGGCGAGGCCCTTCGCGAGGCCCTTCTCTTCGCCCTCTTCCAAAATCAACTGATACGTCGAAGACTCCTTCATCTTCTGCACCCCCAGGAACAGCGAGCGGATCAACTGCTTATCATACCGCAGGCCCATCAGGATGAAACCTTCCGTCAGCAGCCGGTCCCGGAGGGCGGCGTCCGGCACGTCGCGGTCGATCCGCTCGGCGAACCGCTGCACCACCTCCGGCAGCCGGTGCCGGGCGTCGTTCGTCAGCAGGCCGAGCGGCGTCAGCCCGATGCCGCCGGCGAGCAACTGATCGGCCGACAACTCCCAGACGCGGACCACGTCGTAGTGGAAGCGCAACAGCGGCCGCCCGTCGGCCCGCGCCCGCGCGAGTTCGCCGGTCAGCGCCGCCGCGTTCGCCTCCGGCCGGAGCAGGACCGCCAGCGAATGCACCGGCCCGCCGTACCGCCCGTGCAGCAGCACGTTGTACTCCAGCAGGCGGTCGGGCAGCTCGCCGTCCCAGCTCGACTGCACTTCGAGGTGCAGCACGCCGGCCGCCCCCGGCAGCCGGAACACCTTGTCGGCCGCGACCGTGACGGCGGGCAATTCGGGGTCGAGGACTTCGAGCGGTCCGCCGGGCAGCCCGAGGTGCGGCGCGAACCCCGCGACCCAGTCGGGGGCGTGGTCGTCGAGGATTTGCTTCAGCGTGGCGTCGTAGGGCTTGGGCATCGGGCGTCACGCCCCGCCGTAGTCGATCGCGTCGGGGTCGTCGATCCGGTGCTTCAGGATGAAGTCGCGGCGGCCCTCCACCTCGTCCCCCATCAGCGTCCGGAACATCTTCTCCGCCGCCAGCGCGTCGGCCATCGTCACCCGCAGTAGCGTCCGCCGCTTCGGGTCGAGCGTCGTGTCCCACAGCTCCTCCGGGTCCATCTCGCCGAGGCCCTTGAACCGCGTGATCGTCATCCCCTTCTCGCCGAGCTTGCGGACCTCCGCGGCCAGCTCCCGCAGGTGCTCGAGGTCCCGCCGCACGTCGCCGCTCTGCAGCCGGAACCGCACCGGCGGCTCCCGCCCCGCGACCCGCGGCAGCGGCACGAGGTCCGTCTCGTCGAACCCGGCCTCCTTCAGCTTCGCGATGGCCTTGTTGATCGCCTTGACCTCGTGCCACTCGTCCACGCTGAACCGCGTCGCCTCCTCGGCCGCCGGCTTGCCGTCGGCCGCGACGGCCTGCGCCGTCAGCGCGTCGCTCACCGCCAGGTCCTTGCCGAGCTTCGCCGACTGCTCGACGCGGAACGCCTCGACTTCCTCCTGGGTGTGGAAGAAAAACTCCTTCGTGCCGAGCTTGACGTGGAACTGCGGCAGCCCCTTCGCCGCGTCGTACCGCTTTAGGAACGCCGCCAGCGTGTGCCCGCGGCGCTCGAGCGTGACGGACCCTTCCGCCACGTCCTCGATCAGCGGGAACAGCTTCTTCAAGTCGTCCCCGCCGATCGCCCGTTCCGGCGCGTCCGGCTTCGTCACGACGAGGCTCGTGTTCGCGAGGCCGCGGCTCATCAGCTCGCCGCCCATCGCCTCGCGGGTGGCGATGAACCGCACGTCCTTCTTCTGCGTCACCTTGTACAGCGGCGGCCGGGCGACGAACACGTTGCCGTCCTCGATCAGCTTCCGCATCTGGCGGAAGAAGAACGTCAAGAGCAACGTGCGGATGTGCTGGCCGTCCACGTCGGCGTCGGTCAGGATGACGATCTTGCCGTACCGCAGCTTCGCCACGTCCTCGGCGTTGCCGATGTCCACGCCGACGGCGGCGATGAGCGCGGCGATCTCCTCGTTCTTGAGGAGCTTCTCCATCTTCGCCCGCTCGACGTTGAGCACCTTGCCCCGCAGCGGCAGCACGGCCTGGAACACGCGGTCCCGGCCGCTCTCCGCCGACCCGCCGGCCGAGTCCCCTTCGACGAGGAACAGCTCGCTCTGGTCGCGGTCGCGGGTGGAGCAGTCCATGAGCTTGCCGGGCAGCCCGCCGCCGCCGAGCAGCTTCTTGCGGTCGATGAGCGCGTCGCGGGCCTTCCGGGCGGCGATCCGGGCCTCCGCCGCCAGCGACACGAGCTTGCAGATCCGCGTCGCGTCCTTCGGGTTCTTCTCCAGGTACTCGGACAGCGCCTCATAGAGAACGCTCGAAACAATCCCTTCGACTTCCGGGTTGTTGAGCTTCACCTTCGTCTGCGACTCGAACAGCGGGTCCGGGTGGCCGAGGCTGACGACGACGGTGAGGCCGAACCGGAAGTCCTCGCCCTTGAGTTCGAGGTTGTCCTTGAACTGGTTCTCCTTCTTGCCGTAGTTCGTGATCGCCCGCGTGAGGCCGGCGCGGTAGCCGGACAGGTGCGTGCCGCCGTCCGGGTTGTAGGCGTTGTTGGTGTAGCACCGCTCGATCTTGTCCTCGCGCCGCGTGTACTGCAGGGCGATCTCGACCGCGACGTTATCGACTTCCTTGTTCACGTAGATGGGCAGGTGTTCGACCACCTCGCCGGTGTTGAGGTACTCGACGAACTCGGCGATGCCGCCGGCGTAGACGAAGTCCTCCTGCTTGTTCTCCCGCTCGTCGGCGAGCGCGATGTGGAGGCCGCGGTTGAGGTACGCGATCTCGCGGAACCGGTCGGCGAGGATGTCGTAGGAGAACGTGAGGTCGCCGAAGAGTTCCGGGTCCGGCTTGAACGTGATGGTGGTCCCGGTGACGCCGCCGGGGGCCGGGCCGATGTTCTGCAGCGCGCTGGTGGCGTACCCGCGCTCGAACTCCATCTGCCAGACCCGCCCGTCGCGGCGGACCTCGGCCTCGCACCACTCGGAGAGGGCGTTCATGGCCTTCGCGCCCATGCCGTGCAGCCCGGCGGACACGCGGTACGCGGCGTTGTCGAACTTGCCGGACGTGCCGGCGATGGTGAGGGCCTCTTCGAGCGTGGACTTGCCGGTGTCGGCCTTGACGCCGACCGGGATGCCGCGGCCGTCGTCGGCGATGGACACGGACCCGTCGACGTGGAGGGTGACCTTGATGTGCTTGCAGTACCCGGCGAGGGCCTCATCGACGGAGTTGTAGACGATCTCGTAGACGAGGTGGTGAAGCCCGGCGGTGGACGTGTTGCCGACGTACATGCCGGGGTTCTGCCGGATGTGCGCCGCGTCTTTGAGGGTCTTCATGTTCTCTTCGGTGTACTCGACTTTCGCGAGGTCGGTGCTCATCGGGGGGAGCGTCCTTTCTGGTGAGATTTAGAGTATTCCACGTGGTTGAGCATGTCGGCGGCGGTGTAGACGCCGTGGACGGTCAGCAGGGCGCGAATCAACAGGCCGAACGCTTGCGAGAACTTGTCGTAGTCGGCGAAGGCGATGCCCGCGTGGTCCTCGGCCCGCTGCTGGAAGTCGGCCGCGAGGAACAGGTAGTCTTGATCGTGTGAAACCATGACCCGCCCGAGCGAGGTCGCGTACCGCAACTGTTCATCGTCCGGGTAAGTCCGGCGGCCGGCCTCGGCCACGGTCAACACATCGACGCCGTGCCGCCGCAGCCCGGCGATCACGGCGTTCGAGATGTGCTCGTCGGTGAAGTAGCGGACCGCGTCAGCCACCCCGCTTCTCCCGCAACGTGGGGAACTGGGCCCGCAGTCGGTCGGCTATTTCGCGGGCGTCGCGGAAGTCGCCATCGATTTCGTCCTTGTGGTCGAAGTAGTACGCGAGGGCCGCGTACACGTCGGCGAGGGTGATCGACGGGAATTGATCGACGATCTCGTCCGGCGACAGGCCGCTGCGCTCGTGCAGGCCGACGACATCCATCACACGAACCCGGCTGCCTGCGACGCACGCGCGGCCGCCACAGACGCCGGGCGTCTTCGTGATGTGTTCCTTGCTGACGCCCAGTTCCGTCGCCATGATGTCGCTCCTCCGGGTCGCGGCTAAACGGTCTTCGCTTCCCGCTCAATCAACTCATCCAACTTCGCACCACACCATGGGCAGTGTTGAATCGCGATGACGGAACTTCCGCCGTCGTGAACGATCAGCCCGTGCCGGCGGGCCTTATGTCCTCGCAACAGTGGCGGTGCATGGGGTCGGTCCTCACCACGCCGCCGCGCGGAACTTCAGGTCGGTCACGGCCGTGCCGGGGAGCAGCCGCCGGAGGTCGGTCAGCAGTTGTCGCTTGTGGAACTGCGCCAGCTCCTGCAGCAGCACGCCGTTCTTGACCTCCACCTCCAGCACGCCGCGGCGCATCGCCGCCACCCGCGTGTCGGCCGACCGCGCCGGGCCGACCGCCTCCGCCCACGCCGACTCCAGCCGCACCCGCTCGCTCTTGCGGCCCCACCCGCGGGCGGTGAAGAGCTTCGCCAGGATGTCGGTGAGGTTCTCGGGTCCGTCGGCCATAGTAGTAGGCACACTCCGTGTGCCGTCTCCTCATTGTCACCGGAACCTGGATGAACCCGCCGACACGCCGAACAGACGGCACACGGAGTGTGCCTACTACTATGCTCAGCCGGTCAGCGGCATCACCAGGTACAGGTAGTCCTCGCCCAGCCGGAACACCGCCGGCTTTTGGCCGTCGGTCATCTCCAGCCGCAGCGTCGGCTCGCTCTCGACCGCCCGCAGCATGTCGATCAGGTACTGCGGGTTGAACGCGATCTCCACCTCGTCCCCCTTGTAGTCCGGCAGCTCCATCGTCACCTCGCCGCGGCCGTGGTCCGCGCCCCCCTCGGCCGTCAGCGTCAGCTTGCCCGGCTCGAACTTGAACTCGACCCGCTTCGACTCGTCGTCCGTCATGATCGCCGCCTGCCGGACCCGCGACAGGAACTCGGCCGTCGGCACGTTCAGCGTCACGCCCGGCTTCTTCGGGATGATGTCCCGGTACGGCGGGAACCGCCCCTCCACCAGCCGCGTGTGGATCAGCGCCCGGCCGGTCTGGAACATCGCCTCGTTCGCGTTCAACACCACGCGGATCGACTCGCCGTCGTCCGCGAGGCTGCGCTCGAGCAGTTGGATCGCCTTCTGCGGCACAAGGTGCGACTGCGGCTTCGCGTCCTTCGTCCCGCCGTGGATGTCCGCGACGCCCTCGGTCAGCGCCAGCCGCCGGGTGTCGGTCGCGACCAGCCGGGCCTTCTTGCCTTCCGCTTCCCACAGCACGCCGGTGACGGCCCAGCGGGCGGTCGCCTCGGTCTTGTCGGCGGCGAACGCGGTCCGCTTAATCATGGTCCGCAGGATGCCGGCGTTGACCTCGTGGTACTTGCCGCCGTCGTCGAACGCCGGGATGTCCGGGAACTCGTTCGTGTCGCCGCCCGGCAGGTTGAACCGGCCGGTGCTAGTGCGGACGAGCGTGCCGTTCTCGTCCGTGTCGAGCGTCACGTCCGGGTCGGACGACTCCCGCAGGATCGAGATCAGCTTGTTCGGCTGGAGCAGCGCCGTGCCCGCGCGTTTGACTTCGATGCCGCGGAGTTCGTACCGGACGCCGATCTCCAGGTCGGTCGCCATGAGGAAGAGGGCGTCGTCTTGTGCGACGGCCTTGATGCACTGGAGGACCGGCTTCGTGGTGCGGGCGGCGGCCGCCACGCCGACGAGCTGGCAGGCGGTCAGCAGCCAGTCGCGTTGACATTTCACTTTCATGGGAAGGGATGCTCGTTAGGGGGTCTGGTTAATCTGGGTCACACCGCGAGTTTTCGCGGACTTTGTGTGAACTCCTCTATCCCTCGTCTGGCTCTCTATCCGATCTCTGGTTTAAGAACACGGCAGTAGCAGTAAGGCGACGCCCGGTCCTGTCGCGCACCGCCGGGAGTCTTGTCCGTTCGCCTGCAATTTCAGGCGCGACGACCGGGTTACCCCTGTGGACAACCCGGCGCGCCCTCGTCGATCCTGTGGCGCGCCGGGCCGCGCGATTGTTGGTCCTTCGATCCCGGTTGTTATTCTGCCCCGTGCGCGCCACCCACGATCCTTCGCGCGCCAGTCGCGCGCCGGGTTGTCCACAGGCCGCGCGTCAATCCAACCTCGACCGCAGCTCCCGCACGACCCCGGCCAACTCCTCGTCCTTTGCCAACAGCTCCTCGACCTTACGGACCGCGTGCAGCACGGTCGAATGGTCGCGGCCGAACTCCCGGCCGATCGCGGGCAGCGACCGCTTCGCCGACACGCGGGCGAGGTAAATCGCCACCTGCCGGGCGAGCGCGACCGTCTTCAGCCGCGACGAGCCGCGAATCTCCTTCGCCGTCACGCCGAACGCGGCGGCCACGGCCGCGATGATGTCGCCCGCGTCCGTCGGCTTCGCCGCGTCCGCCAGCCGCTCGATCACGTCGTCGCGGCTCAGTTCCTCCAGCGGCCGAACCGTCGCCTTCAGCGTGTTCAGCATCCCCAGCAGCGGGCGGAACCCGCCGGGGGACTGATCGGCCAGCCACCGGGCCGCGTCGTCGGCGAGTCTCACCCGCAACCGGTCCGCGTGAAACGTCAGCAGCTTCAATCGCGACGCCGGGGAGAAGCCGACCAGCGGCACGACCAGCCCGGCCGACACGCGACTGGTCAATCGCCGCGGCAGGTGTTTCAGCACCGCCGGGCCGACGTTCGCCGTCAGCACCGTCGCCCGCCGCCGGGCCGTCCGCGCGTCGAGCAGCCGCTCCGCGAAGTCCGCCGCCCGCTCCGCCAGGTGCTGCACGTCCTCGATTACCAGCAGGTCGCACTCGCGTAGCCCGGCGAGCGAATCGTCCTCGTCCGGCCGCGGGTCGATGTCGTTCGCCGCGACCACCCGGACCGTGTGCCCGGTCGCGGCCGTGACGGCCCGCACCAACTCGCCGACGAGAGCCGTCTTCCCGGTCCCAGTCGGCCCGTGCAGCACGAGCGGGTTGAACGGCAGCCGCCCCCGCTTCGGCCGCGTCAGGGCCGTCGCCAGCCGCCGGACGGCCCGTGCCGCGGAGCGATTTTCCGGCAGCGGCAGCACGTCAACGACGGGGGGTGCGAGGAGCGTCATTTGTCTGGAAATTCTAGCAAAAATGCGCACTTGCACCAACCCGAATACCGTCCAATCGCGGCGGCAAAAGGGGCTGAAACTAAGGAATTTGCGGCCCCCGCGGGCGGCCGGTCCCGGCCCCGCTAAAATGACGGCTCACCATGACCCGCATCGAGAAGCAAACGCTCCGCGCCCTGCACCGCCCCGGCTGGCGGGGGACGTGGTTCGTCCTCGGCTTCGGCACGCTCTTCTACGCCCTCGTTGGCCTCACGGTCTACTGCCTGGCGGAAGCGCTGTACTGGCCGGCCGCGGCGCTGGTCCTGGTGAACACGTACCTGTCGCATTCGCTGGTGATCGCGTTCCACGAGGCTGCGCACGGCAGCCTCTGCCCGTGGCGGCCGCTCAACGAGTACCTCGGCCGCGTCATCGGGCTGCAGGCGTTCATCAGCCTCTCGCTTTACCGGGAGCTGCACCACTGGCACCACGCCCACCTCGGCACGCCCCGCGACGAGGAGTTCTGGCCGTTCACCGACCCGGCGAACGCGAAATGGAAGCGGCGGCTCGCCGCCATCGGGGAACTGTTCTTCGGCGTGTTGTACACGCCGCTCTTATACTTCCGCGCCTACATCCGCACCGGGTCGCGGATTCAAATTCCTGTATACAGACGAGTCATGATCTGGGCCGAGGTTCTCGCGCCGTTCCTGGTGTGGGGCGGCGTCACGGCCGTCACGATCTACTATGAGGTTTTCACCTACTACCTCATCAGCTACCTCGCACCGGCCTTCCTCGCCGGGAACGTTCAAAGTTGGCGGAAGTACATCGAGCACGTCGGCCTGACCGGCGACAGTTGGGCGACGCTCACCCGCGCCATCCGCCCGCCGACAACGGCCGGGCACGTCGTCTCGGAGTCGCTATTGCACGAGCCGTACCACGACCTGCACCACCGGTATCCGAAGATTCCCTACGAGAACCTACCGCACGCCGCGGCGGTCGATCCGCCGACCGACGGCGTGCCGCTGTTCCCGTCGTACCGTGCGGCGCTGTGGGACTTGTTGAAGGCGCTACCGGACCCGAAGTTCGGCCCGGCGTGGAAGTTGAGAATTGAGCCACAGATGAACACAGAAAACACAGATAAAACCGAAATCATGATTTGATTCATTTCTGATCAGTTTTCATCCGTGTTCATCTGTGGCTGATGTCCTGGTCCTTTTCACGCACGCCGCGATCGTCTCGGCGGCCGCGTCGATCTCTTCCTCCGTCGTCGTTTCGCCCAGGCTGAACCGCATCGCCGACTTCAGCACGTCGTCCGGCACGCCCATCGCGGTCAGGACCGGCGACGGCAGCAGCGACCCGCTCGAACACGCGGAGCCGGTCGAGCACGCGACGCCCGCCAGGTCGAGGCTCATCAACAACAGGTCGGCGCGGCAGCCGGGGAAGGACACGTTCAGCGTCGTCGGCAGCGAGTCGGCGTCGCCGGGCGGCGGGCCGTTCACCACGACCGGCGGCACGGCTTCGCGCAGCCGGTCGAGCAGCCGCCGGCGGAGGCGCGTCAGTGACGCCGCGGTGTCAGTCATGGTTCGCACGGCGTGGTCGAGCGCGACGGCGAGGCCGACGGCCAGCGCGACCGGCTCCGTGCCGGGGCGGTGGCCCCGCTGCTGGTGGCCGCCGAACAACTGCGGGCGAAGGACGGTTCGCCGCTTCACCAGGAGCGCGCCGACGCCGGGCGGCCCGCGGAACTTGTGGGCCGACAGCGACAGCGACGTGACGCCGAGGTCGCGGAAGTTCACCGGAATTTTGCCGACGGCCTGCGCCGCGTCCGTGTGGACGGGGCCGAGTTGCGCGAACGCGCGGACGGGCTGGATCGCGCCGGTTTCGTGGTTGGCGAGTTGGAGCGCAGTCAGGGCCGCCGAAGGCGGCTCTTGTTCCCTCCCCCCCAAGGGGGGAGGGAACAAAACCACGCCCCGCGAATCGACCAGCAGCCACTCGACCGTGAACCCCCGCGCGGCGAGCTGCTTCAGCGGCTCCGTCACGCACGGGTGCTCCAGCGGCGACGCCGCGATGCGGCCCGGTTGCTCACCGCACAGGCCGAACAGCGCGAGGTTGTTCGCCTCCGTCGCGCCGCTCGTGAAGATAACTTCCTCCGGCAACGCCCCCAGCAGCGCCGCGACCCGTTCCCGCGCGTCCTCCAGCGCCCGCCGGGCCTGCCGGCCGGCCGCGTGCGACGACGACGGGTTGCCGAACGCCGCCGCCTGCATCGCGGCCTGCGCGGCGGGGAGCACCGGCGTCGTCGCGTTGTGGTCGAGGTAGATCATCCCGGCATTTTACCGGGCGGCCGGGGGTCCCCGTCAGTGGCCGCGGTAGATGCCGTTGAACACGATGACGCGGACCGCCCGCCCGCCGATGTTCCGGACCTCGACCGTCCCGGACAGCCGGAGGTCGCCCGGTGCCCCGTACGCCCGCAGGTTCGTCATCCGCACCTTCAACTCGAACGGCTCCTTCTGCTTGATCCCCGAGTCCCCGGTCCCGAACGTCGGGATGAAGCCGTCGTGGAGGGCGGTCTGAAACAGGTTGGCGACCTCGACGCCGTACACGGACTTTAACTCGGCCAGCGTGATGGGGTCGATCGTCGCGTGCAGGTCGCCGACCAGGTGGACGGTCCCCGGCGGCAGGTTCGACACGCCCGACTTGACCTCGGCCGCGTTGTTATTGTTGTTGCTGCTGCTGCCCTCGGACCGGTTGCCCTTCGACCGGCTTCGCGTCGCCTGCTCGATCTCGTCGATGGCCTCGGACAAGTCTTGAACCAGCGCCTCCAACTGGAGGGCCAGGGCGGTGGGGTCGCTCGACAGGATCGCCTCGCGGAAGTTCTCCAGGAGTTTCTGGGCCGTCTTGACGATCCTCGAGAGGTCGCGGGTGGACTTCTTGTAATCCGCCAGCACCTTCTCCGCGTGCCCCATCGCCCGCTCCGCCCGGTCGATGAGGCGGTGGATCTCGCGGGCGGCGTCCTTCAGGTACTCCCGCTGGGCCGTCACCGCGTTGAAGCTCAAATCGACCTCCTTCTTCCCTTCCTTAATCTCCTCCTTTTCCTTCTCCTTCCCCTTGTCCCGCTTCGGGGCCGGCTCGACTTCCTGCTTGCCGTCCTTCACCGGCTCGGCCGACTTCCGGAACGGTGGCAGCGGCCGCCCGCCCGGCCCGCGGGCCGGGCCGTCTTCCAACAGGATCATGTACTCCAGCCACCGCTTGTACCCCTCGCACGTCTGCATCAGCCGGCCGAACAGCAGCAGGTCCATCTTCGGGCTGGCGACCTTGCCGGCGAAGTACTTCCGCATGAACTTCTGGGCCTCGGCGTCCATCTTGTCCCGCTCGTCGAGCGGGGAGTAGCCGGGCAGGAGCAGGTCGCGGATCGGCGGGTCGGGGTTGGGCAGGACGACGGTGGGGGAAGCGGCGGCCATGGGTGCGGTCCTTCGGGTGGCGGGCGCGACGGGGACACGCCCCCGCGAGCGACCGACCGGCCGGGCGACGCACCCCCGCGCCGGCCGGGTTCGGACCGTGCCGGTCTCGCGGGCGACTGCTCGGAGGGTCAGACGATGGCCTGTCAGTGCCGCCGATTGTGCGGCCGAACGACCGCCGTGTCAACAGAAATGTCCGCCGCGGCCGATCACTCTTTCTTCAGCTTCGCCCCCGGCTTCACGGCCACCGTCGGCCCGCCGGTCAGGTAGCCGAGCGACGCCAGGAACCGGTCGGCCTCCGCGGCCGTCGCCTCGCACCACGGGGAGCGGTTGAAGAACCCGTGCGGCTGCCCCGCGGCCGTGAACAGGTCCGCCCGCACGCCCAGCTCCTTGGCCTTCTTGGCGTACTCCGTGCCGTGCGACTGCATCTTGTCGTCCGTGCCGAAGAAGATCACCGCCGGCGGCGCGTCCTTCGTCAGGTACAGCGTCGGCGAGATCGCCCTCGCGATGTCGCGCCCGTTCGCGCCGGGGACCTCGCGGCCGCCGATGTTCGTCAGGTCGAGCGCCGGGTTGAACAGCACCAGCGCGTTCGGCTTCGCCGACGCGGCCGGGTCGTCCTTCGCGTTAAATCCTTCGACCAGCGCGCAGCACGCGGCGAGGTGGCCGCCGGCGGACCCGCCGGAGGCGATCACCTTGTCCGGGTCGATGCCGAGCTTCGCCGCGTTCGCCCGGACGTACCGGACGGCCGACTTCGCGTCCTCGACGGCCACGTCCGGCGTCGTCTTGTGCTTCGACTCGATCCGGTAGTCGGCGGAAATCGCGACGATGCCGCGGCTGGCGAAGTATTCGGATTGGGGCACGAACTGCGTGTACGCGCCGTTCTTCCACCCGCCGCCGAAGAAGAACACGACGACCGGCCGCTTGTCCGCGGCCTGCCACCCGGTTGGGTAGTGGACGTGCAGGCGGAGTTCGCCCTGGGGCGTCTTCTTGAAGACGACCGCCTGGTACACGACCTGCGTGTCGGTGAGCTTGACCTGCCCTTTCTTCTGCTGCGCCGCGACGGGCGAGGCGAGGGCGGCGAGAAGGACGAGCGAGCGAAACATGGGGAGGCTCCGCGGGGAAGGGGAACGGGAGGGGTAGTGTAGCCGACTCGAAATGTCAGCTCTCGACGGAGGGCCGATAGAGCCATCCGCGGATTTGGGCCTTTGCTTGAAGTTTTTTACTTTTCTTCCGGCACTGTTTCTCGTCAAGCCCGGTGAAATCAACAACAGCGTGTTCGGGGAAAGGTTCAGGATCGGGGCGGGCCATCAGACCTTCTATTCCGCACTCGCTAACTGTAACGGCCACCACGCCAGCGGACCTTTTCTTGGAAACGGTCGTGTAGTGTGTCCATGAGGCTTCTGCCGCGATCTGGTCGCCGTCATAGACAGATAGGAGTCCGTTGTCGGACTCGTTAGGACGGAAAGCCACGGAACTGGCAAAGCCGTCCTGTACGAAGTTAGGATGAATCTGCCGAAACAATAGCGTAGCGTCGGTCATTCGGCTGCCCCGCCAACGGTACGCACCTGTTCGGCCAGCCACGCCCAGCCGTCGTCCGTCGCCAAATCGAGTTCCCTTTCAAACTCTTCATCGGTGTCAATGTTCAAGGAATGCCACTCGCCCCGTTTCGACGCCGGATCGAACTCCAGAGATAGCGACCACGGGCCAAGCGACCACTCCGCCAGTATCCGCCCGACCGGGGTGGGGAACAGGTAGGGCAACCGAAGGTTATCGGGATACTGCTTTTCAAAGGCTGTGGCGAACCAGTCGAGGGCGGTGTGGGACGGGGCCGATCCTTTTCCGTCAAGCCAGCCGTGCCGGAGTAGTTTCAGTTCCTCGACCCGTGCCCGAACATCGAGCGGATCAATTACAACCACTTGATCTACGGTCTCGATTCCCTTGAGTTTGCGATCCCGGTCGAATCGACCACTCGCATACACACGGACTCGCACCTTCTGGCCGGAGGCGTAACTGTTGACTGCTTCCAAAACGGTTTCGAGGTGGGGTTCACTAAGGGGGGCGGTAATTTGCGTTCCGTCCAACCGCATCAATCTGAACCACCCGTCTTTTAGCTCGATTTCGGTAGGCGTGCCGTGGAGAACGATATCGCCGGTGTACTCCTTTACCGTGGAGGCCATTACGAGGCGGTGTCGAGTCTCTTGGGTAAGGCGGGCGGGCGGGCTAGTCGTGGCGTCATGGAACACAACGGCCTCGCCGGCTTCCAGACTGCGCCCGAAGCGCGCGAAGTAGCCAAGGATGCGCGGCGGGAGGTCGGTAATCGGTTGACCCTGTTCGGCCTCCCGGATCGACCCGACGATGGCGGCGCGGGCTTCCTCGAAGTACGACTTCGCGGCCGGTGGGAAGAGCGTGTTGGCCGTAAGGAACAAACTGATTACCGGAATCGCGCTGCCTTCCTTAACTGCGGTCAATTTGAGCGAGATACCGTCCGTGAACCCTCGCGGAACTCGCTTACGTTCCGGGTTCTCTCCACGATACTTCCACTTGGCGATTTCCACGATCATCTGTTCGAGGACGGCGAAGTCGGCAAGGACGTGGAGGGGCACCACGCCACCGTCAAAGCGGGACCCCTTCAACTGCGGCTCCAAAAACGGTTCGACGTTCACGTCCCTCACCCCGCAGTAACCGGTCAAATTCGCCGGGTCACGGCACAGTCATTGTGAACAGATGTTACATTCTATCGGCACAGTCAGGTAATGGAATTGGCCGTGGTAGTACTTTGGAAGAGTTTAGACAAAGTTCCGAAACAACGTGATCGAGTTACACGGTGATTCCATCTACTCTCACGCGATACAGCCCCCGTCATGCGATGGCGTCGGCCACCTTGCCCGCGAGTGTGAGGCCGATCAGCGTCGGGTTCGCCGACCCGACGGTCGGGAATAGGGACAGGTCGGCCGCGTACCCGTTCGCGACGTGGTGGAACCGGCCGTTCTCGTCCGTCACGGCCGCGGCCGCGGCTCCCATCCAGAGTGTGCCGGACTCGTGGTGCGTCGTGCCCAGGCCGTCCCGCATCTGGTCGCGGACCTGCGCCAGCGTCGGCGGGGCGGCGTGGAACCCGCCGTTGTACCCGTACTCGATGTTCCCCGCGCCGCCGGCCAGCTGCTGGACGAGCGCCAGCGCCGCGGCGTCCATCGCGTCCCACACGGCCGCGTCGGCGGCCGTCGGAACCAATCGCACCCACGCCCGCGGGACGCCGAACTCGTCGGTCTCGAACGGGCTGAGGTTCATCCAACTCCCGGCCCCGTTCGGCACGGCCGTCACCTTGTCCCCGCCCATCTCCCCCAGCCCGCGGACGGTGACCGCCACCCACCCGGCCGTCTGCGCCGCCAGCGTGTTGTCCAACAGGTCCAGGTCCGGGATCATGCGGAACAACAGCGCGTCCGAGTTCCCGCCCTGGTCCGCGGAGGCGGTGAGTTGGAGGTGGAACCGCCGGCCGGCGGCCGACCCGCGGACGAGGGCCGCGGCCGTCTGGAGCTGCGCCGGCAGCCCGGCCCCGAACGCCGCCCGGCGGATGCGGACGGTCAGGTTCGTGCGGGTGTGGGCCATCAGGTTGCGGCCCATGAGCGGGGTCGGGAACGAGAGCAGCGCCAGCCGGGTCGATTCGACCGCGCCGGCCGCCAGCACGACGGCGCACGCCGGCGGCACGGCCAGGAACTGCCGCGTCCCGTTCACCGCGACCTCGATCGTGTGGATGCTGCCGCCGGCGGCGTGCAGCTTGATCGCGTGGGCGCGGGGGACGAGGAACAGCCGACGGGTCGCGTCCGGGGCGGCGGCGGCCTCGCGGATGGCGTCCACGAGGAGCGGGGCGCTGCTGAACTTGTCGAAGCTGAACAGCCCGGACGCCGGGGCGGACCCCTGCACCGCGAGCGGGGCCTCTTCCACCGCGTCCAGGGTCGCCATGCCCGGCACGACGGCCGCGAGCCGGGCGTGCAGGGCGGCGTCCAGCGGGCCGGAGATGAAGTCGGTCCCCGGCGTGACGCCGATCTCCCGCTCGACGCGGGCGTAGTTGGCGGCCAGGTACGCGGCGACGCCGGCCGGCCAGAGGGCGTGGTCGGCGGCCGTCAGCCGGGGTGCCCACCCGCCCCAGTACAGGGACCGCCCGCCGACGCAGTACGCCAGCCCCGGCGACGCGACGTTGCTCCGCCACGGCAGGCCCCACACCCGCTCCCGCGGCACGCCGGGGTCGGCCGCCACCGCCGCCGGGACGTTCAGCCCGATCCGCGCGAGGTTCTGGACGTGTTCGGACACGAGGAACGGCCCGGCCTCGAGTACGAGCACCCGGCGGTTGGCGGCAGCCCCGCGGCGGTAGATTTTCTCCGCGCAGTACGCCCCGAACATGCCCGCCCCGAGGACGACGGCGTCGAACGGTGCGCCGCCGTTGCCGGTGGCTTCCGCCCAGGTGTTGCAGACGTACCGGCCGAGCACGTCGGCGGCGAACGTGGTGTCCTGCACCTCGACGGCGGCCGCGGCTTCGACGAGTTGTTTCAGCGGCACGGGCATCGCCTCGCGAACGGGGGCGGAGAGGGGTCGGCCGCGATTCTACCGCCGTGGCGAGGGAGGGGGAAAGGAAATCTCCGCCCCGGTCACTTCGCGTACTTCGGCTGGTAGAGCTGGACGGTGAAGTCGCCGGGGACGTGGAACCGCGTCACGAGGCCGAACCCGTGGTCCTCGACCGGGCCGGCGAACGCCACCCCGCGGGCCGTCAGCTCCGCGACCGTCGCGGCGATGTCGTCGCAGTAGAACGAGATGTCCGCCGTGCCGGACGGCGGCTCGCCGTCGCCGGTCGGGTGGACGCCGAGGTCCGCTTCCGGGGCGTCGAAAATGAGCCACCCGCCGCCCACGTCCGCGGCCGGCCAGCCGAGCTTGTCCCGCAGGAAGGCCCGCAGCTCGTCCGCCTTCGACGAGTAGAACATGGCGTGCAGGCCGCGGATCATGGGCGTTCCCTCGGGGGCCGGACGCCAGCGTACCGGGCCGCGGCCGGCGTGTCAAAACCGAACGCGGCGACGCCGGCGTGGCGCGACCGGCCCCGCTCGACACCGCGGCCGGCGGCGGGTAGGATTCAGCATCCGAACAAGGGCGAACCCATGAGCGCGACCGTTGACCCCGGCGTCGAAATCCCTGCCGACTTACTGGAGCGTGGGTTGCAGTTGTCGTCGGCGGCGAAGGTGAAGTTTGCGAACCTCCTGCTGGACGCGGTGGAGGGGCCGCCGGACGACCCGGAGGTGGCCCGCAAGGAAGTAAAGGAGCTGATCGCCGACCGGATCGAGGGCTACCTCAGCGGCCGGTACAAGGCCGTGGACGCGGAGGAGCAGCTCGCCGAGGTCGAGAAGTGGTACAAGGAGAAGTACCCGCAATGAAGGTACGCGCACTCCAAGCCGCCACGGACGACTTGAAGTCGGCGGCGGACTACCTGGAAGCCGCCCGGTCTGGCACCGGCGGCCGATTGATCGCCGCGTACCGCGAGGTCGTCCGACAGTTGAGAATCTTCCCCCAACTGTTTTCTCTCGTCGAAGACGACTTCCCGCCGCACGAGGTCCGCAACGCCATCCTCGAACGCTTCTACTACCGCGTTATCTATCTCGTGAAGCCGGACGAGGCCGTGATCCTCGCGGTGACGCACACCAGCCGGCGGCCGGAGCACTGGCACGGCCGGCCCGCCGATCCGGGAATTTGACCGATGGGCTTCCGCGACTTCATCGCCAGCCGGTTGTTCCGCAAGGCGATGACGAAGTGACCTCAAGGCCGGACCCGAAGACGAGCCGCGGCCGGCAGTTGGGTGCGAGCAGTTTCCCTATTGCTGCGGGCGACGTTCAGTCTAATCTCAGACAATAATCGGGTCAAATCGGAAGAATTCTCCCGATTGTGCTTGACAGACAGAAGAGGGGGGGGCGCATAATGTGTGGTTGATTCACGTTTTCCCTTCTCTTCTGGGAGTCGGCATCATGAGGAAGCTCGGTCCGGCGTGTGTATTGGGTGGGCAGCTCCGCCTCTCTACTTCTCTCCAGTCAAAGAGGCTCTGACACATCCTCCGAAAAGCTGGAAAACGAGCCGAAACGAAAGTTCTGTCAGGACCTCTAACGGTCAGAGGCCGCAGTGAATTGATCGGTAGTATTATTTTGAACCATTTATGGCAAGAAGATTCGTTTCCATAGTGTGTGGTGTTGTGCTTTTGACTGCTGTAGCCTTGAAGACCGAAGGCTTGGCAGAAGGAAGTCACCACGCGAGTGTGTTCCCTTGGTGGGTCCAGTTAACCGTCACCGAGGTCGAACTCGTGGTGGGGCTTTGGCTGATCGCCGGTTGGACCCGCATAGCCGCAAACGCCGCGGCAATCGGCACGTTTGCCGTGTTGGGTTTGGCCAGTGCGTACTTGATTATCCATGGCTCGGCCGCATGCGGTTGCTTCGGTCGTGTTCGCGTTCACCCGAAATGGACGCTCTTGCTCGATGTATTCTGCTGCGCTGCCCTGTTCGTGGCACGACCCCGGCAGCGGGTGCCGCCGGAATCCGCGTCCGAACGAAGTTAATTCACCCCAACTACCCTGTCACGAAGGAGTTCGTTATGAGTAAATCGGATCTGCTGGTTCGTCTTCTGTCCGGTTGCGGCGTCCTCTTCCTCATGCTCGCCGTCGCACTTTCGCCGGTACGGCCCGCGTCGGCGGAAGAGGAGGTCTACACATCTCCCGTGTGCGACAGTCAGTGCCAGGCGAGCGGCACGTTACCGAATTGTTCGTGTTCCGGGTCTTGCAATAAGGTCAATCCGGACCCGTTCCCCGGCCAAGTATACGAATGCCGCGGATGCACCGCGGGTAGGAAGGTTGTCGCCGGCGTGCCGTCGTGTGGGTGTGGTTGTGTCGATCACTTCTCGTAACCTGTTTGGAGATCGCGATAACTACTCAGAACTTGACCACCCGCCCCTCCTGAGGCGATTAATGTGTATCCGGTGATCTGTATCTTGTTGACGACCACGCCCGTCGCTCCCGCCCAGGGTGATTGGCGATCGGTGCTTCAATCCAAAGTCTTTACCTCGCCCTGCGCGTACGCCCGCCGAGGCGAGTCGGACGGATTTGACATCAGTACCGAGGCGACCGGAAGAATGAACACCGATGGGAAGGTAGAAGATTATCGGAGTACCATGAGGCACGTCCGGGGCCGGGGGCAGTACATCTGCCTCGAACAAGTCGATCCATGGAGCCGCGACAGCGTCGGGATGATGTTAAATGATCGTTATTTTGCGCGGCTTTCACCGGCGGACGGGGGCGTATGGAATCTTGCCGAATTCATGACCATGGATCGCCGGGTGGTGCCCGTGTCGGCTCATGCGATATCGCGACCCACGACAAAAATCGAGGCGTCGATCGAAACGCTCAAGGGGCGGGTCGATGCCTACTTCCGTACGTCATCGGCCGTTCGACTCTGGGGCAAGGAGTACGGGCTGGATCAACTCTCGACCTTGCCGAAGTTTACCGTCGATCCGGCTGGCACGAGGGTCGAGGGCAAGAAAGTTTATCTGGCTTTCTCATACGAGCGCGACGACATTTTGGGATCGACCCCCGCCGTCGTCTTCCACTGCAGGGGCGTGGTGGAAGTCGATCCGGAACGGGACATCCCGTTGATTCGTTACCGGGAAACAGTCGAGGCGGCGGGGTGGAAGGGGTGGTCTGAAACGAGCCATCAGTACACCAAGACCGTCGACGCCTGCTCGATCACGACCCAGTACAGACATCACCTCCAAGCGGACCAGATAAGGCAGGGTGTGCATAACGGGGGTCTGGAGATCACCTTCCAATCCGCGGTCCGGTTCGGCCCGTTCGCCGATTCGCATTTCGACTTGTCCGCCTTCGGGTTGTCCGAACCGTCCGGGGTGGAACGCCGGTGGTTGTCCACGTACCTCTGGCTCGCCCTGGCCGGCGTCCTGTTTCTGCTCGCGGCCGGCCTGGTTCGCTGGCGACAGAAGCGCCGCGCGGGCGACCTCTCGATTTGAGAACGGAGCCATGAGAATCGTCGTCGCATGTCTGCTGGCGGTCGTCGCTGGTTCGGCCCGCGCCGACGACCCGACGAACGGCCAGTTCACCTGGCTGAAGTTCAAGGACAAGGCCGGCGAGGAGCACGCCTACCCGCGATGGGCGGCCGACGCGAAGAAGGCCGATCACGTCACCCTGAAGGTCGCGAAGGCGGCCTTCTACCTGGACAAGGACTACACGCTCGAACGGGCGACGCTCAAGGTTTACCTGCCGTCGCCCGCCTTCAAGGGGGCCTGGGCGGTCGATCCGGCCGTCACCTGCGTCGCCCCGGAGCCGGAGGACGTGGCGCTGATCGCCGGTCCGGAAGCGGTCGCAAAGGACAAGTCGTTGAACAAGTGGACGATCACCTGGATCGACTCCGCGAAGAAACCGACGGCGATCCCGGACGGGGTCAAGGTAAAGCTGGAACTCACGATCACGATCAAGCGGGACGGTAAGGAAACCAGTGGCACACTGTCTCCGGAAATGTCCGCCACGGCCGAGGCCCGGCCCTGACCACGGGCGGCTGGATTCGCCCTCCGGCCGGCCTATCATTCCGCCATGTCCTACTGCGTCGCGATCCTCACGAAGGCCGGCCTCGTCCTCGCGTCCGACTCGCGGACGAACGCCGGCCTCGACCAGGCGAACGTCGCCCGCAAGCTCTACCCGTTCGCCACCCCCGGCGAGCGGGCGTTCGTCCTGCTCACCAGCGGCGGGCTGTCGCTCAGCCAGAGCGTGCTGGCCGTGCTGACCGGCGAGTACGCGGCCGGGCAGGGCCTCGCGGCCGCCGCCACCATGTACGACGCCGCCCGCGTCGTCGGCGACGCGGTCCGGGCCGTCGCGGCGCGGGACCGCGAGTTCCTGGAGAAGGACAAGATCGCGTTCAACGTGAACTTCCTGATCGGCGGGCAGATCGGCACGCAGCCGCACGAGTTGTACCTGATCTACCCGCAGGGGAACCCGCTGCGGGCGACGCCGGAGTGCCCGTTCCTGCAGATCGGCGAGTCGAAGTACGGCCGCCCGATCCTCGACCGGGCGGTGCGGTACGAGAGCACGTCGCTGGCGCAGGCGACGAAGCTCGCGCTCATCTCGCTGGACTCGACGATGCGGTCGAACCTGACCGTCGGGCCGCCGATTGATTTGGTGGTGTACCACGCCGGCGAGCTGGCGATCCGGCAACAACTCACGCTCGGCGCGGACGACCCGCAATTGCTGGCGATCCGCACGCAGTGGGAGCAGGAGCTGCGGGCCGCGTCGCAACGGCTGCCGGAGATTCGGTTCCCGTGAGGCGAGCGTCGGGGCGTAAGCCCGACGTGGCTGCACGCCCACGGTGGGTATTGTCGCGTGCGGTAAAACTCGTTGCGCGAGGTGATGCCACGTCGGGCTTACGCCCCGACGCTCGCCGGAAGAAAAGGATCACCGGCCCGTCAGCCACGCCCACAGGCGGGAGAGCGGGTTCCCCCCGCCGCGGGGGGGCGGCGGGGCGGGCTGGCGGGGGAGCGAAGCCCGTCCGCCCCACGTCGGCGGCTCGGGCGGCGGGATGGCCTTCCGCGTCCGGCTGCCCGGCTGGGGCACGGGCGGGAGCGACCCGGTCTCGGCGGCCCGCAGCCACGCGGTCACGTCGGCCCCCAGTTCCGCGGCCGTCGCGTACCGGTCGGCCGGCTCCCGCGCCATTGCCTTCAGGCAGACCCGCTCCAGGCCCACCGGCACGCCGGGGTTCATTTTGCCCGGTCGGTCGAACCCGCCCTTGGCCTTCTGAAGCATGATCTCAAGGGCCGACGTGCCCGCGAACGGCGTCCGCCCGGTCAGGATTTCGAACAGCCCGACGCCGAGCGTGTACACGTCGAGGGCGGCGCTCGCCCGGACGACGCCTTTGATCTGCTCCGGGGCGATGTACGCCGGCGTGCCGACGATCACCCCCGTCCGGGTCATGCTCGCGCTAAACGCCTCGTCCCCCTCGTCCTCGGCCGCCAGGTCGCGGGCCTCGGCGAACCCCTTCGCGATGCCCCAGTCGATGACCACCGCCGCCCCGTCCGGCTGGACGATGACGTTCGCCGGCTTCGCGTCCCGGTGGGCGATCTTGTTCGCGTGGGCGTACCCGAGGGCGTCGCACGCCTGCACGAACGCCGTCAGCAGCCGGGCGAACGCCGAATTGCCGGGCGTCATCGGCGTCGGCGACGCGTGGAACCGGCGGGTCTCCTCCTGCAAACTTTGCCCCTCGACGTACTCCATGACCAAAAACGGCCGGCCGGTCCCGGAGTGGATGCCGTAGGTGTACACCTGCACGATGTTCGGGTGGCGGAGGTTCGCGGTCAATTGAATCTCCCGAAGGAACCGCTGGCCGCGGACGCCGGTGAACTCCTGGGTGAACTCCTTGATCGCGACGAGCCGCCGGAGGGCGTTGTCGCGGGCGAGCAGCACCCGCCCGGACCCGCCGACGCCGAGCACCCGCTGGACCGTGTACCCCTGGACCAGCTCCGGCTCCGGCACGTCCGCCGGCGGGGCGGCCGCGGCGTCGGTCGAGACCTCCGCCGACAAGCCGAACGTCGCCCCGGTCGGCGGCTCGTCGGGCGCGAGCGTCACCGACGGCGCGGGCAACTCGCGGGTGATGATGATCGTGGCCAGGTTCTGCTTGTACTCGCCGGGGTGGGTGGCGATCAGCCCGCGGTAAATCTCGGCCGCCTCCGCCTGGAGCCGTTGGGCCTCCTCCGCGGCCCCCAGGGCGGCGTGCAGCGGGGCGGCGGCGAGGAAGCAGTTGGCCCGCTCGGCCCGGAACCGCGGCGTCTGCGGGAACCGCGCGAACAGGTCGCGGAACAGGTCGGCCGCCTCGCCGATGGCCCGGATCGCGTCCCCGGCCCGGCCCATCCCCTGGTACACCTGGCCGAGGTTCGACAACTGCCGGGCGAGCTGTTCCAGCAGAACGGCGTCGGCCGGGTCCGCCGCCGACCGGTCGCGGAGGACGGCGACGGTCGCCCACTGGGCGGCGGCCGGCTGGTCGGCCATCCACCGCTCGACGGCGGCCGCGAGGTCGGCGGCGGACGGGTACCGGTCGGCCGGCGCGAGCGCCAGGGCGCGGGCGGTGATGTCGTCCAGGACGGCGTCCACCCACGGGGAGGCGGCCCGCGGCCGGGGCGGTTCGGCGGCGTGCCGGCCGGACGGGTGCGGGGACCGCCCGGTCAGCACCGCGTACAGGACGGCCCCGAGGCCGTACACGTCCGTCCGCTCGTCGTGCCCCGGCCCGTCCTTGTCCGCCTGCTCCGGCGACCAGTAGCCGGGCGTCCCACCCCCGGTGGTGGCCGCCGCGCCGGCCAGCGGAGCTTCGGCCGCGGCCGTCTCCCCGCTGGTCAGCCGCTTCGCCAGCCCCCAGTCCACGACGAGCGTCTCGCCGAACGGCCCGAGCATGATGTTGTCCGGCTTCAGGTCGCGGTGGATGATCCGCCGGCTGTGGGCGTAGGCGATCGTCTGGCAGACGGTCAGGAACCGGGCGAGCAGCCGCCGCAGCGCGACCGACTGGTCGCCGGTCAGCCCGGCCGTCGGCCCGGCCGCGTGAAACGCCTTGATCGCCGCCGCCAGTGTCTCGCCCTCGACGAACCGCATCGCGTAGTGCGGGTGGTCGTCGGCCGCGGCCGGCCGGCGGAGGGTGTACACCGGCACGATGCCGGGGTGCTCCAGCTCGCCGGTGACCTCCGCCTCGAACACGAACTTCCGCCGGTACCAGTCCTTGTCCCGATGCTTCGGCTGGATGTCCTTGACGGCGACGCGGCGGCTCAGCTCCCGGTCGTCCGCCGCGAACACCCGCCCCATGCCGCCCTTGCGGTGGAACGCCGGGTTCGCGAACCGCTCCGCCCGCGGCGGGTCGTGGTCGTCCGGCGTCGGCGGGGCCGGCGGCGTCGGCGGTTGGTAGTCGTCCGGGGTAACGTCCGTCCGCGTCGGGGCCGCCCCGTGGTACGTGGGCGTCCCGTCCGGCTGGGGGTACGTCGGCGTCGGTTGCTCGTCGGCCATGGCCCGTTCCTGGTCGCGTCGCCGGGGCACACGAGAGTGTACCGGGCCGCCCGGCGGTTTTCCCGATGATTTTGCCCGGCCGCTCGGCTACCATCGGCTCCACTCACCCGGAGGCCGTCCGATGGTCCGCTTGCTCTCCCTTCTGGCGCTCGCGCTCGTTCCCGCCGCCCGCGCCGACGACTTCACCCTGAACGCCCGCTCGAAGGTCGAGACCGCCCCCGGCAGCGGCCGCCACCACACGCTGACGACGCCGACGACGTGGGCCGCCGCGAAAACGGCCGTCGTCGTCTGCGACATGTGGGACAAGCACTGGTGCGACGGCGCGACCGGCCGCGTCGGCGAGATGGCGAGTCGGATGAACGAAATCTTGGTGGCCGCCCGGAAGAAGGGGGCGCTGATCGTCCACTGCCCGTCGGACACGATGGCCTTCTACAAGGACCACCCCGGCCGCAAGCTGGCGATGAGCGCCCCCAAGAGCGAGCCGAAGGTTCCGCTCGAACGGTGGTGCAAGCTCGACCCGGACAAGGAAGGCAAGCTGCCGATCGACGACAGCGACGGCGGGTGCGAGACGCCGTCGAAGAAGGGGCCGCCGTGGCCGTGGACCCGGCAACACGAGGCGCTCAAGATCGAGGCCGGCGACGCGATCACCGACAGCGACGAGGCGTACCACCTGATGCGGCAGCGGGGCGTCACGAACGTCGTCGTGATGGGCGTCCACACGAACATGTGCGTCCTCGGCCGGCCGTTCGCGATCCGGCAGCTCACGAAGCAGGGCCTCAACGTCGTCCTCGTCCGCGACATGACGGACACCATGTACAACCCGGCGAAGGCCCCGTTCGTCTCGCACTTCACCGGCACGGACCTGGTGGTGGACCACATCGAGAAGCATTGGTGTCCGACGGTCACGAGCGCCGACTTCCTCGGCGGCGCGGAGTTCCGGTTCAAGGACGACAAGCGGCCGCACCTCGTCGTCGTCGCGGCGGAGGACGAGTACAAGACGGAGCAGACGCTGCCCGCCTTCGCGCTCGCCCATCTGGGGAAGGACTACCGCGTGTCGTTCGTGTTCGCCGACGCCAAGAACAAGCACACGCTGCCGGGGATCCGGCAGTTACAGGACGCCGACGCGGTGCTCCTCAGCGTCCGGCGGAAGCCGTTGGTGAAGGCCGACCTCGATGTCGTTCGCAAGTTCGTGGCGAGCGGGAAGCCGGTGATCGCGATCCGCACGAGCAGCCATGCGTTCGCGCCGCGGAAGGGGGAGAAGCTGCCGGCCGGCGTCGAGATGTGGGAGGCGTTCGACAAGGAAGTGTTGGGGTGCGAGTACAAGGGGCACTACCCGAACACGCAGAAGACGACGGTTGCCCCGCCGGCGAAGCCGCACGCGATCTTGAAGGACTGGCCGACCGGCCCGCAGGCGTTCGCGTCGTGGATGTACAAGTCGAACCCGCTGGCCGCGGACGTGACGCCGCTGTTGACCGGCACGTCCGGCAACAGCCCGGCCGAGCCGGTGGCGTGGGTCCGCGAGAAGGCCGCCGGCCGCGGGCGGGTGTTCTACACCTGCCTGGGCCACGTCGAGGACTTCCAACAGGAAGCGTTCCAGAAGCTGCTAAAGAACGGCATCGCGTGGGCGACGGCGAAGTAAGTTTCCGGAACCCTCTTCATATAGCCGCCGGCTTGCCGGCGGGGTTTTGCGACGCCCCGAACCCCGCCGGCAAGCCGGCGGCTATATAGGAATCGCCATGTCCTTCCCCACGAACGCCGCGTTCGAGAAGGCCGTCGTCGCGGACGCCGAGTCCGACGTGCCGCGGCTGGCCTACGCCGACTGGCTGGACGAGAACGGCGACCCCGACCGGGCCGCGTTCGTCCGCGTCCAGTGCCGGCGGCCGCACGTCACCCCGGCCGCCGAGGAGTGGATCGACCTCGTCGAGCACGAGGCCGAACTCGCGGAGGTCCTGTCGAGGCGGCACGACCTGCTCCCGGCGTTCGCCAACCGGACGGCGGCGGACGACGTGCTGTACTTCAGCGCGTCGGCCTTCCGCGCCCTCGACCACCAACCCGAGTTCCAACGGGGGTTCCCGTTCTTCGTCGATGACAACAACTTCCGCACCCTGAACCCGCAGAAGTTCACCGACCGCCTCGTCGCCGCGATCGCGCACGTCGTCGAGCGCACCACGCTCCGCGGCCTGAACCTGAACAACGTTCCCGGCGACCGCTACTACGCCGTCTTCCGCCACCCCGCCTTCGACCGGTTCACCGGGCTGGCCCTCGGGCTGCATGGGCTGGAATCGTCGAACGTCGTGGGCATCCTTCAGATGCTGGTCGAGCGGCCGCGGGCGATCGCGGAACTCGGCGTCTACACCGACGGGCTGGACGCGAAGGCGGCCCGCGTCCTGCACGACACGCCGAACCTGCCGCACGTCCGGCAACTCACGATCCAGCAGTTCGAGGCCCCGGAGCGGGACATCGCGAAGCTCCTCGGCGGGCCGCTGTTCGCGAACGTGGAACGGTTCCGGTGCAAGCTCTACCAACCGGAGGCGGCGCGGGCGGCCCTCAAGCGATTGGCGAAGCTGCCGGCCCTGCACACGCTCGACCTCCCGGACCTCGCCGACGCGGCCGTGCCCTGGTTGGCCGCCGGCAAGTTCCCGGCCCTCGCCCGGCTCCGGCTGGAGATGCCCGCGGACGTGGCGGAGGCCGGCTACCTGGCGGCGGCGAAACTCCCGGCCCTCCGCTCCCTGGAATTGGTCACGAGCGGCATGAAGAACGACGCCTTCATGGCGCTGCTGAACGGCGGCTGGGTCGAACGCCTCCGGCGACTGCTCGTCACGGACGCGCGGGTCGGCAACGCGGGCGTCCGCGCGCTGGCCGCGCACCCGGCGGCGAAGGCGCTCCGCATGTTGCACCTCGGCGACAACCCGTTCGGCAAGGTCGGGCTGACGGCCCTCGCCACGGGCTTCCCGAACCTGACGACCCTCGACCTGGCCTCGTACCGAACTCGGAACATTCAGCCGGCCGAGATGGCGGAGTTCCTGTCGGCGGTGTCGCTGCCGCGACTCCGCTACTTGAACTTGAGGAACTGGCCGGTCGGTCCGGCCGGGGCCGAGGCGCTGGCGGCGAACCCGGCGTTCGCGTCCCTGCGGCGGCTCGATCTCGAAGGCTGCGCGATCGCCGATGCCGGGGCGGAGGCGCTGTTCGCGTCGCCGCACCTTCAGGGGCTGGTGTCGCTCGGCTTGCGGGACAACGAATTGAAGGCGTTGCCGGACGCGCTGGCCGATCCGGGGGTGATGGCCGGCCTGCGGTACGTGAACGTGTGCGACAACAAGCTACCGAAGGCGACGGCGAAGAAGCTGGCGGGGCGCGTCGGCGTGGACGGGGATTGGTGAGCGCCCGACTTCCGAAGTCCGGCTTCGACTTCGGAAGTCGATCCCCCGCGGGGGCGTTCCTTCCGGACCAATGGCGGGTTGATTCCGCTCGACTTCCGAAGTCGAAGCCGGACTTCGGAAGTCAAGTCACGGCACGTCGGTCGCCCGTCCCAACGACGCGTCCAGCCGGTGCAGGCCGGCGCGGACGGCCCCGTCCTGGTTCGTGTAGATGTGGTCGCCGTTCGGGCCGACCGTCGCCAGCCGCGAGAACGTCACGTGCCCGTCGCTGTACAGGATGTTCTGCCCGCGGCCGTGCGGCGACAGCGGGCCGTCCGTCGGCGACGCCAGCCGCGTCGGCAGGTCGGCCAGCAGCGGCGTCAGCTCGTCCGACACGCCGTCCACCCGCCGGCGGATGCCGAGCACGTCCCCGGCCGGCGACCGGTAGCCGAGCGTGTACGCGTAGGCCACCTGCGTCAGCCCGGTGTTCTTCTCCAGCTCCGTCGGGCAAATCCCCTTCACCGTGGACGCGAGATGCCCGGCCGTGACGAGTTCGGACACGAACGCCCCGGCCGTCGGCGCGGCCGGCGACCCGATCTTCGGGTACTGGTCGTCGTGCGTGTCGGCGTACCCGCTCAGCCCGGCGTGTAGCGTCTGCAGGTTCTGCTTGCACGCGGCCACCTGGCTCTCGTGCCGCAGCTTCATCACCCCGGTGACGACCATGCCGACGGCCACCAGCGCGACGGCCGCGGTCAGGCCCAACTCCACCCACCGCCGGACCGGGTACGACGCCCGCGGGGTGACCGGGGGGGGCAGTTCCTCGAACGTGGCGTCCGGCGCGAGGCCGAGGATCGGGTGGAAGTCCGACGCGTACACCGGCTTCTCCGGCGAAACGTCCGGGGGCGGGTCTTCGAGCGGAATCTTGTGCTCGATCGCGTAGGCGGCGACCCGCTGGATCGCGTCGATGGCCAGGCCCGGCGGCGGGGCGAAGTCGGCGTCGGCGGCCAGCGGCGCGAGGAAGTGCCGCAGCCGGGCGAGCTTCCGCTCGGCGGCCGGGTCGGTCGCGAGCAGTCGCTCGGCCGCGGCCGTTTCCGCCGGGGACAGGGCCTTCAGTGCGTATCCGAGGAGGAGGTCGTCCATAGTTCACCCTCCGCAACATCCGGGAACGTGCGGAACCTTCGTTCTCAACCTTGTTCTTCGACCGGGGCGGCCAACCTGGGACCGCGGGCGTCCCGCCCGCCACGGCCCCAGCCACGGAAGACAGGTCCCCGTGTCGGGCAGGTGGGCGGGCGGGACGCCCGCGGTCCCAGGTTACCCCGCCGCGTCCTTGACCTTCGCGTGCCACATCTCGGCCAGCTTCGTCATCGCCGCGTTCAGCCGCGACTTCACCGTGCCGAGCGGAATCTCCAGCGCGTCCGCGATCTCCTGGTACTTCAACCCCTGAAAGTACGCCAGGATGACCGCCTGCCGCAACAGGTCCGGCAGCTGGTCCACCGACGCCCGGACCTGGGCGGCTAGCTCGCCGCCCTCCGCGGACAGTGCCGGGTCGAGGTCACGGGCCGCGAGCAGGTCGAACAGCGACCGGGCGGAGTCCGCGCCGTCCTCGGCCGGGTTGAGCGCGTCGATCGTCCGCTCGTGCCGCCGCTTCACCCGCCGCAGGGCGTCGATGGCCTGGTTCGTGGCGATGGCGTACAGCCACGGGCGGGCGGGCCGCCCAGGCTCGTACTGCTTGATCTTCACGAACACGGCGACGAACGTGTTCTGGAACACGTCGGCCGCGAGGTCGTCGTCGCCGAGGTACCGGCGGAGGTAGCCGTAGAGTTCGCGCTCGTACCGGCGGACGAGCGGCCCGAGCATGTCCCGGTGGCCCGACCGGAGCCGTTCGAGGAGCGTCTCGTCGGGGCAACCGTCCATTGAAGTCTTCGCGGCAGCCACCGAGTACCTGTACGTGGGAGGGCGGTCGAAGGTTCGAGGGTGTTCGGGTATCATCGGGGGGCGACCGGCGAAACGTCAAGCAGGAAGGCCGGAAATGGCGGCCCGGCTTGACGCCGTTCCGCCGCGTTTCGTACAAGACGGGGATGCTCGCATCTCTGGCCCGGCACGTCGTCCGCCCGTTCCGCCGCCTCCGCGACTGGTACTCGCCGGTCGCGTTCGAGGAACAACTCGCCCCGATCCTCGCCCGCGCCGGCGTCGGGCCGGTGGACCTCCGGGCCGCCCTCGCCGACCGCCCCGCGGCCGACGGCGTCCGCACCGTCTGGTCCCTCCGCGACGACCTGCGGACCGCGCTGCCGCTCGGCCTGACGCCTGCGCAGCGGCACGAGTACGCCCACTGGCTCTTGACCCACGGCCGCGACGACTTCGGGTTCACCCCGGCGGCCGTCGCGGCCTACCTGTACGAACTCGCCCGCGACCGGGCGCACGGCCTCTTCGAGACGTACCGGTGGTCCCCGGAGTGGCAGCGGGCGCAGCCGCACGCCCTGACCCGCGACGGTTGGCCGGCGTTCCGCCAATGGGTCGCCGACCGGTACGACGTCCGCGACCCGTGGCTGCTGCGGGCCGTCGGGCCGACCCCGCCGCGCCGCCGCCCACGCCCCGGCGTCAACATCCTCTCGCACTACCGCCACCCGTCCGGGTTGCAGGCCGAGGCGAACCAAATCGGGGCCGCGCTGGAGCTGGCCGGCTGCCCGGTCGCCCGGCGGGACCTGCCGCTCGGGTGGCCCTACGACACCCGGTTCCCGCGGGCGTACCAGGACCTCGAAGAGTTCGACGTGTCGCTCGCCGTGATCGGGGCGACGGAGCCGCTGGACGAGCAGTACCGGCGGGCCGGGCTGCACCCGCGGCCGGGCGTCTACCGCATCGCCGGGTGGGCGTGGGAGCTGGCCGACTTCCCGGCCGCCCCGGTCCGGCACGCCGGGCTGGCGGACGAAATTTGGACGCCGAGCGAGTTCTGCGCCGCCGCCGTGCGAAGGGTGGTGACCGACCGCCCCGTCCTCGCCATGCCGCCGGGGCTGCACGTCCCGACGGCCCGCCGGCCGAACCGCAACCGGTTCGGGCTGCGGCGGGACGCGTACCTGTTCCTGTTCTTCTTCGACATGGTCAGCGTGATGGAGCGGAAGAACTCGCTGGGCCTCATTCGCGCGTTCCGCCGCGCGTTCCCGAACGAGCCGGGCGTGCAGCTGGCGATCAAGGTCTCCCGCGGGAAGGCCGTGCCGGAGAAATTCGCCGCGCTCACGGCCGCGGCGAAGGCGGCGGGCGTGACGGTCATCGACAAGGTGATGACGCGGGAGGAGTCGTTCGACCTGATGGCGTGCTGCGACGCCTACGTGTCGCTGCACCGGGCCGAGGGGTTCGGGCTGACGGTCGCCGAGGCGATGCTCATGGGCAAGCCGGTCATCGCGACGGATTACTCGTCCACGGCCGAGTTCTTGACGCCGGACGTGGGGCTGCCAGTGAAGCACACGCTGGTCCCGGTCGGGCCGGGGTGCGACCCGTACCCGGCGAGTTCGCACTGGGCCGAGCCGGACGAGGCGCACGCGGCCGAGCGGATGCGGTGGGCGTTCGAGAACCGGGCCGCGGCGCGGGCGGTCGGCCGCCGGGCGTGGCGTTTCATGGCGACGAAGTACGCCCCCGCCGCGACGGCCCGCCGGATGATCGCGCGGTTGACCGAGATTCGGGCCAAGAAGTGACCCCGCGGCCGACCTGGGACCGCGGGCGTCCCGCCCGCCCACCTTCCCAGTCACAGGGACACGCCTTTGGCGGCTGGGGCCGTGGCGGGCGGGACGCCCGCGGTCCCAGGGGTTGACACCCATCTACCCCGTCTTCGGATTGTCCCGGCGGGCGGGTTCGGGTACGTTGCCGGTTGAGGACGACCGCCGCAGGAGGCAGAAACGATGCGACGCCGCTGGCTACTCTCCGCTCTCGTCGGCACGCTCGCGGCCTCCGGCTGCCTGTTCAAGGACCGGAAGCGTTCCCCGCTCGCCGCGGACAAGCCGCTCCCGCCGCTGCCGTCGGCATTAGAGAAGGCCCAGCCGCCCGCCCCGCCGACGCCCGCGGTGGCCGCCCCGGTCGCGACGAACACGCTGCCGGACACGTCCGACTACAAGCCCGTCCCGATCCCCGCGCCGCCGCAACCGGTCGCGCCGCCCGGCGTGGTGGAAGTGATTCCGGTCGCCGCGCAGCTCGCGGTCGAGAACCCGGACGACGAGAAGGAGAAGGAGCGCAAGCGGCTGCTCGAACGCCTCCGCGAGAAGCGGGACGAGCGCAAAGAGGAACGGGTTCCGCCGAAGGATCCGCCGAAGCTGCCGAGCGCCATCGCCCCGAAGGAGCCGATGAAGCCGACCGAGGCGGCGAAGCCGGGCGACGTGGCCGCCGCCCGGAAGCTGCTCGACGTGGCGCTGGCGAAGTACGAGAAGCTGACCGACTACGAGGTCCACCTCGTCCGCCGCGAGGTCGTCGGCGGCAAGGAGTCGCCGACGGAAGAGATCGTGTTCCAGTTCCGCAAGCGGCCGTTCAGCGTCTACATGCGGAACGTCGGCGAGGCCGGGAAGGGCCGCGAGGTCCTGTACGTGGACGGCAAGTTCGACGGCCTGATGCACGTCGTCACCGGGCAGGGGGACAACCGGCTGATCGGGGCCGGGTTCAAAACGTCGCTGAAGCCGGACAGCCCGATGGCCACGTCGAAGGCCCGGCACAAGATCACGGAGGCCGGGCCGGGCAACCTGGTCGCGCGACTGGAGAAGTACGTGAAGGCGGCCGAGGCCGGCCGCGGGTCGATCAAGTCGCTGGGCGTGGTGCAGCGGAAGGACCAGCCGAACCCGGTCGAGGGGATCGAGATCGCGATCCCGCCGGGCGACGACCCGCTGCTGCCGAAGGGCGGCAAGTGGTCGCTGTTCTTCGAGCCGAAGACGGACGCCGCGACTTCCGGCAACCTGATGGTGAACGTGCTGCAGGACGAGACCGGCCGGGAGGTGGAGTACTACTGCTTCTCGCAGTGGAAGGTCCCGGCGAACCTGACGGACGCGGACTTCAGCCCCGACCGGCTGGGCGGGAAGAAGAAGTAGGACGATCTTGATCGACAGGATTCCAGACCTCCGCCTTTCCCCAGAACTGCTGGCGAATCGCAAGTTCCGATTCTTGCCAGAAGCTGACCGTTCGCTGTTTCGGGGCATAGATCGCGGAGTTGTATTCGTGATGGCGTTCTGGAGTGGACCGGCTTTTCAAGCCTTTGCGGTATTGAAACGAGTCCTTACGCAGCACGATTCCGGGGGTAGCTTGGAACTTGTCGTAGTGGACACGGACGGCTGCCCTGACATCTACGAGATGCCTGAGTTTGTGGGCAAGTTGCACGGTGCGGGTGAAGCGGCGTGGGTGTTGGACGCGCAAATCGTCTCAACATCCGGGCTGGGGTTTCACCCCGAATGTTTTGCACCGAACACGCTCGCGCTGTTGAACTTCAAAGCGGCTCGCTCCGATTCGTGAACCTTTCCCCCGTTCGCTTGTCCCGCACGTCATGAACACCATCACTCTCGTGCCGCTCTCGCCGGAAGGCTGGGCCGCCGTCCTCGCCGGGCCGGACGCCGTCGCCGAGCACTTCGGTCGTCCGCCGGCCGACGGGTTCTGCGACATGTACGCCACCGGCGACATCACGCAGAGCTACTTCGCCAAGCTCCTGGCCCCCGGCCCGGCCGACCCGTGGCTGCACGGGTTCCTCCTGCTGCACGCCGAGACGCAACTGCTCGTCGGCGGGTGCGCGTTCAAGGGGCCGCCGAACGACGACGGCGAAGTCGAGATCGCCTACGGCGTCGTCCCGAGCTTCGAGCGGAAGGGAATCGCCACCGAGGCGGCCCGGTTGCTCGTCGCGTTCGCCGAGAAGGATGCCCGCGTGCGGCTCGTGATGGCGCACACGCTGCCGGAGGTGAACGCCTCCGGCGGCGTGCTGACGAAGTGCGGATTCACGAAGGTCGGCGACGTGATCGACCCGGACGACGGCCCCGTCTGGCGGTGGGAGAAGACACGCTGACTTCCGAAGTCCGGCTTCGACTTCGGAAGTCGATCCCACGCGGGGGACTCCGCGGTCTCGGCAACCGCCTCTTTGCCCGCTCGACTTCCGAAGTCGAAGCCGGACTTCGGAAGTCTGGGCTTCGGTTTACATCCCCGTCGTTCTGTGTTACCCTTCTGCCACGGCGGCAGGGTACTGGCAACGTGACAGCGATTCCGCCGGAACTCCCCGCCGACCCGAATTGTCTAACACTTTGCCCGATCAGGTGTTATCACGGATGATGACACGAAACGCTCTCCCGGCGCGGTTTTTGCTTCGAGTCGCCCGGATGTTCCTGGGAACAGGAACCTCGGGTTCGTGCCGATTCGTCGAGTTGACGGCGGCCCCGAGGAGGTCTTCGGTATGGTGCTGAACCACCCCCTACATCACGACGAGCCGTTCTCGATCCTCGTCGCCGACGACGACGCGAACAACCGCGACACCCTCAGCGGGCTGCTGAAGGACCGCGGGTTCCACACCGTCGTCGCGGCCGACGGCGGCGAGGCCGTCGAGATCGTCCAGGTGACCATGGTTCACCTGGTGCTGATCGACATGCACATGCCCCGGCTCACCGGGCTGGAGGCGGTGCAGGTCATTCAGCAGATGAACGCGCTGCTCCCGGCCATCCTCATGACGGCCGACGCCACGCGGGAGCTGATCCGCCAGGCGTTCCAGGCGCAGGTGTACAGCGTCATCCCGAAGCCGGTGAACCCGAACATCGTGCTCCATACACTGACCCGAGCGCTGGCCCAGTTCTACGGCCCGCCGGAGCAGCCGCACCCGCAACCCTAGGAGAGACCGCACATGCCGATCGTGCCCCTGAACGAGAAGATCGTCGTCCAACGGATGGAGGCCGAGGACAAGACGGCCGGCGGGATCATCCTGCCGGACAACGCGAAGGAGAAGCCGAAGCAAGGGAAGATCCTCTCGCTCGGCGAGGGCAAGGTGCTGGAGAACGGCAAGCGGGCCCCGTTCCAGGTGAAGGTCGGCGACAAGGTGCTGTTCACGTCCTACGCCGGCAACGAGGTCACCGTGGACGGCAAGGAGTACCTCGTCATGACCGAGGACGACATCCTCGCCGTCGTGGACTGATTCTTTATTTAGCCGCCGGCTTGCCGGCGGGGTTCGGGGGTCGCAAAACCCGCCGGCAAGCCGGCGGCTATATTTTCCAGATTACCCAGGCGGCCGGGTGAAGGGGGATAATCCCACACTTCACCCGGCCGCTCTGCGTTTCAAAGGCCGGTTTGTCGGCAAATCGGACGAAACCCGCTCACCTTTTGATTCTCATTCGTAACTCAGTTCGTTTCGTGGAAAAAATGCTTGGTGTGGGAATAACGGTGGACTAAAATCGTGAGACTTCCCGCTCCGGGGAGTGTTGCGATTCACGCGGCGTCGGTGTGTACCGGCTTTGAGGGAAGTCCGGGCCGGCGTCGTTGTGCATCACAGCGGTAACGGATCGGATTGGGTTTCGAGTCTATGGCAACGAACATCTACGTCGGTAACCTGCCGTGGTCCACGACGACCGAGGACCTGTACGCGCTGTTCCAGCAGTACGGCACGGTGCAGCGCGCCCAGATCGTGACGGACCGGGAGACCGGCCGGTCGCGGGGCTTCGGGTTCGTCGAGATGCCGAACGACGCCGAGGCGCAGGCGGCGATCCAGGCGCTGCACGAGCAGCCGATGAACGGCCGCCCGTTGACCGTCAACCAGGCGCAGCCGCGGCAGGACAAGCCCCGTGGCGGTGGCGGCGGCGGGTACGGAGGGGGCGGCGGTGGCGGCCGCCGGGGGGGTGGCTACGGTGGCGGTGGCGGCGGTGGCGGCGGGTACGGGGGGGGAGGTGGCGGGTACGGCGGGGGCGGCGACCGCGGCGACTACTGACGCGGCCGCCGGGGAATCAGTTTGCTTTCCTCTGTCGGTTCGGTCGGACAAATCCTAGAATACAGCACTCGAGACGGTTCGTCGTGGACACGTTGAGTGCTGTTCGCGTTTTCACCACCCGCCTCGGCCCTTTCCCGATTCAACCACCGAGGCAGGAGCACATGGCTAAGGAAGAAGCGATCGAAGTCGAAGGCCGCGTCAAGGAGGCCCTCGCGAACACGCAGTTCCGCGTCGAGCTGGACATCGGCGGCGAGGTCATCGCGCACATCGCCGGCAAGATGCGGAAGAACTTCATCCGCATCATCCCCGGCGACCGGGTGAAGGTGGAGATTTCCCCCTACGACCTGGGCCGCGGCCGGATCATCTACCGCGCCCGCTAACTTGAGGGAAAGTTTACAATCCCCGGACTTTTTTGTTGACATCTGCCCGCCGATTCGCCACCTTAGTCCCTCACGTCGTCAGGACGGCGACGCACACCAACCACGGAGGGGCGGTCATGTTCGTTCAAACCGAATCCAAGGCTCAGACCTGGCGCGCGGTGGCGGTCCTCGAGGGCCGCGGCGAGTGCCTGCTGTTCGTCGGCCGGTCGTCCACCCACGTCCGCGGCGAGTACGTCGAGGCGTACACGGAGCTGCTCGACGACGAGGAGAAGGAGATCGTCACGGCGATCAAGATGGAACAATGGCAGGGCACGCCCGACGCCGGCCGGTGGGTCCAGAAGAACGACCTCCGCGTCCCGCAACCGGCGAAGCAACTCGCCCGCGCCGCGGCCTGATTCGTCCCACGAAGCCCACCCACGATCGTGGGTGGGCTTGGCTGCGAAATTCCAATTCTGACACCTCTCGTCGAACCTCTTTTCGCGTTCTTCCGTCTCCACGATGGGCGGAAGCGGCGGGGAATGTTCTAATCTTGCGGGCGGGGAAAGCTGGGACGACCGCCCGACCTTGCAATCGCCGCGCCCGACACGAACAATGAGTCACGGGCGACCCGAACCGCCGACTAAAATGCAGTAGCCACGCGGGAACCGGCTTCGCCCCTGGTTCAGACGAAAGGAACCGTCGATGAGCAACATGTATAGCACCCTGTGCGACGACTTCGGCCTCTCGGCGTACATCCTCGGGAAGGTCGAGATGCCGACCGGCCGGGAGACGGTGCTGCACTTCTTCGACGCCGTCCGCAAGGCCGTGCCGACGATGACCGACTTCGAGAAGCGGGACAACGGCGAGTACGCCCTGGAAGAGGAGCGCGACGCCGGGTCGTACCGGTGGGCGTCGCTGGACGCCCGCCGGCTCTGCGCCGGGTACGTGAACCCGCCGGCCCTCGAAGACGCGGACGAGCACAACGAGCGCATCCTGGAGATGGCCGCGTACCACCTGGACCTCGGGCCGCTGCACACGGACGCGGTGGACGTGCAGTACTACTTCGACTTCATCTACCAGGGCAACCACGACGAGGTGGTGGCCGAGGCGCTGGCCGCGAACACGCCGCTGGAAGGGCTGACCCAAATCCCTGGCGGCCGGGTGCTGCACTACCAGCCGAGCCTGCTGATGGCGCTCGACGAGGGCTGCGGGTTGCAGGGCCGGATGTCGGTCGAGACGCGGACGACGCCGTACCAGGTGCGGACCGGGCAGTTCCCGGAGGCCCCGATCACGGTCTACTTCACGGCCCGGCAGTTCTGGGGCAAGCAGCCGTTCAAGTCGTTCGTGGACTCGTACCGCAACCAGCGGCGGGTGATCGACGAGCTGGTCAGCCAGTACGTGGTGCCGAACGTGATCCAGCCGCTGCAGAAGGCGATCGGGGCGAAGCAATGAGTTGACTTCCGAAGTCCGGCTTCGACTTCCGAAGTCGGGGACACGCGGGAGCTTCAACGGCGTCGGTAAACGCCCCTCCGCCGCCTCGACTTCCGAAGTCGAAGCCGGACTTCGGAAGTCAGTAATCGGGCCGCGGGAAGCACTTCCCGCGGCCCGCTCGTTTCGTGTACACTCGGCGTCATGGAAACCCCGCCTGCCCCGCCGCCGAAGCCGAAGCGTCGCATCGTCACCCGCCGCCGGTTCCTCGCGGCCGTCGGCTCGCTCGGCATTTACACGTGGCAGGTCGAACCACGGTGGGCCGAACTCGTCGAACGGCCGCTGCCCGTCGCGAACCTTCCGCCGCACCTCGCCGGCAAGCGCGTCGTCCACCTCAGCGACATCCACGTCGGCCCCGTGTCGCCGACGTACCTCACGAGCTGGTTCCGCGAAATCTCGTCCTTGAAGCCGGACCTGATCCTCGTCACCGGCGACTTCATGAGCGCGAAGGGCACGGAGCGCATCCCGGACGTACTACGCCAACTGGAACACCTCGCCCCGGCCCCGCTCGGCACGTTCGCGTGCCTCGGAAACCACGACTACGGCGCGGGCTGGACGAACGTGCGGGTCGCCGACGAACTCGCGAAGGGGCTGGAGACGCAAGGCGTCCGCGTCCTGCGGAACCACCTCGTTGACGTGGAGGGTCTGCAACTCTTCGGCCTGGAAGACCTCTGGTCCGGCGAGTTCGACCTGGCCGCGGCCACGGCGAAGCTCGACCCGGCACGTGCAGCGATCGCCCTCTGCCACAACCCGGACGGCGCGGACGTGGCCGGCTGGGAGAAGCACACGGGCTGGATTCTCGCCGGCCACACGCACGGCGGCCAGTGCCGGCCGCCGTTCCTCGCCCCGCCGCTGCTGCCGGTACGGAACAAGCGGTACACCCGCGGCGAGTTCGCGCTGACCGGCGGCCGACGGCTCTACATCAGCCGCGGCATCGGGCACATCACGAAGGTGCGGTTCAACGTCCGCCCGGCGGTGACGCTCTTCGAGCTGACGGACGGCTGACGGCGGAGCGTCCCGCCATGAACGACCGCGCGTTTCGGAAACCATTTGCGGCCGCCCGCCCGCCCGGATACGATCCGGGCGGGTCGGCCACCCGGCCCGCCTCCCCACATCCCCACGAGGTCCTAGCCATGCCCGACGACGCCGACCCGCAACCCCAGGTTGCCCCGTACCTCACCCACGTCCGAATGGAGTGGAACCAGAACTACCCGAACGGGTTCATCCACCTCCTCAAGAAGAACACCAACAACGAGGACGTTACCACCGTCGGCTACGTGCGGGGGACCAACCTCGCGAAGGGCTACACGGTGGAGGTCCAGCGGAACGCCAAGAAGAAGTACTGGAAGGGGACGATCATCGACGGCCCGAACACGAACGGCTCCGGGCAGGAGTACTGGTCGTTCCGGGTCGCGAACGTCACGAACGAGGCCGACCCGGACCAGGAGGACACGCTCCAGGTGACGGTGACGAACACCGAGCCGACGCCGCTAACGTCGAACCCCCTCAAGCCGGACCCGGTGCCGGCGGAAATCCCCTGACGCCGGCCGTCACTTCGCCGGCGGCTTCAGTGCCTCGCCCGCCGCGGCCAGCCCGCGGCGGTGGTGGGCGTTGTCCGGGTCGTTCCGCAGCGCGATCTCGAACACCTTCGCCGCGTTCCCCCACGCCGCCCGTGCGTCCGCGGCCTTCCCGGCCGCGGCGTGCGCGTGGCCGAGCGCCAGGAACGCCCGCCCGCGGACGAGGAGCGCCGCCGACCCGGTGTCGAACTTGTCGAGCAGCGCCCGCGACACGGCCAGGGACTTCGCGACCTCAGCCGCCGCCTCCCCTGGCCGGCCGAGGGCCGTCAACAACTCGCCGCGGGCGGCGTGGACGACGGCCAGCTTCTCCAGGTAGTGCGGGACGTGCGGGTAGTCCTCGACCAGTTTTTCCGCCACCCGGACGACTTCGACGAGGTCCGCCTCGGCGGCCGCCCGCCGGTCCGGGACGGCCGCCGCCGTCCGCGCCCGCTGCTCCCGCACCTCGCAGACCCAGAAGACCACGTCCCGGCTCGCCTTCGGCCCGTCCAGCGCCGCCATTCGCGCCGCGGCGTCGTCGTGCGCCGCCAGCGCCTCGACCGGCCGGCCCAACTCGCGGCGAGCGACCGCCAGGTCGTTGACCGCCATCGCCGCCAGCAGCGGGTCGATGGACTGGCGGAGTTTCAACTCGACGCCGGGGTGATTTAGTCGGTCGAGCAACTCCCCGGCCCGGGTCGCGAATCGCAGCGAGTCGTCGAACCGCCCCCGGAGGTACGCGACCTTTGCCCGGTCGTGGTCGATCAGGCCGGCCGTCCGCAGGTATTGCGGCTCGGACCCCGCCCCGGCTTCGGCGACCCCCCGCGCCCGGTCGAGGTCCGCCGCCGCCCGGTCCAGCCGCCCCACCAGCATGTCCAGTAGCGCCCGGTCCGCGAGGGCGAGGGCCAGCGTGTCGCGGTAGGTCGGGTTGGTGGGGAAGCGAGCCGTCAGGTCGTCCATGATTTTGAGGGACCGGTCGTAGGCGTCCACCGCCGCTGGGTACTCCCGTAGCATCCGGGAGACGTTGGCGGCGTACCGGTGCAGGTTGGCGGCCTGGAACTGGACCCGCTCGTCGTCGGGCTGGTCCTCGCGGAACCGCTCGAAGTGCCGGCGGGCGTCGTCCAGCGCCTGCCGGCGAGCCAGATCCGCGAGGCGGGGATCCTTCTGGGTGGACTCGATCAGGTTGATCTGCGCGCCCATGTTCAGCACGAGGTCGCGGGCGGAGCCGAAGTTGGTTTCGGCCCGGCGGAATTCCGCGTCCGCCTTCCCCCACCCCTGCTCGGCGTACGCCTTCTGCCGCCGGGCCTCGAACAGGCCGAGGGTCGTGCCGGCGATCCCGGCGACGAGGACCGCGACCGCGACCGCGGCGGCCGCGAACACCTGCCGCCGCCGCCGCCGCTCGACGACGACCTCCGCGGCGGCGACGGCCGCCCCCCGCTCGGCGGCCCGCAGCCGGTCCTCCACCCCGCTCAGGTGGGCCGACAGTTCGTCCGCGACGGCCTGCCCGGTGGCGGGGCGGTCGGCCGGGGCCGCGTTCAGGCAGCGGCGGCAGAGGGCGACTAGGTCCGCGTCCGCCCCGCACCCGTCCAGCCGGTCCCAGGCGTCGGCCAAGTCGGCGGCGGCCGCCCGCCGGACCAGTTCGACCGACGTGTCGCCTCGGAACGGCGGGTGGCCCGTCAGGAGGGCGCAAAGGATGCCGCCGAGGGAGAACACGTCGGCCCGCGGGTCCGTCGGCTCGCCGCGGGCCTGCTCCGGGGCCATGTACCCCGGCGTTCCCATCACCGCCCCGGCCCGCGTGCCGGGGTCGGTCGAATCGTCGAACCCGCCGTCCTCCGCCACCCGGGGGTCGTCCGCGGCGTCCGGCTCGGCCAGCTCCTTCGCCAGCCCCCAGTCCATGACCTGCACCTCGCCGAACGCCCCGACCATGACGTTCGCCGGCTTCAGGTCGCGGTGGACGACCCCGCGGCTGTGGGCGAACCCGACCGCCTGACACACTTGAACGAACGCCCGGAGCAGCCGCGGCCGGTCGGCGGCCTTCATCTCGGCCGAGAGGGTTTGCCCGGCGATTAGCTTCATGGCCAGGAACGGCGACCCGTCGGCGAGCGTGCCGAGGGCGTGGACCGGCGGGATGCCGGGGTGCGGCAGTCGGGCGGTGATCTTCGACTCGCGGACGAACCGCCCGGCCGGGGCCATCGGGAGCAGGACCTTGATCGCCACGTCCCGGTCGAGGGCGAGTTCGCGGGCGGCGAGGACGCGGCCCATGCCGCCGCGGGCGATCTCGCCGACGACGTGGTAGCCGGGGATGACCGGTAGCGCGGCCGCGGGGTCGCCGGGCGGGTCGCCCCCGGTGCTGACCGACGCGCCGGCCAGATCGACGGTGCCGTTCGGGTCCGGCGTCGGGTCGGGGGTCGCGACGGAGACGGCGCGGTCGATCGTCCGGTCCGGGTCGGGGGGTTCGGTCATGGCGAGGTCTCACAAGGGGCACGGGCCGCCGCCGGCCGGGGCGTGCCCGCGCGACTACGTCAGGTCTTCGACGGCCGCGGCCGGCGCGTTCGCCTTCACCGAGTCGATGCCCTTCTCCATCGCCGCCGCGGTCGAGTACATCTGGCTGCGGCCGAGCGCCTCGCCGTTGGCGGCCTTCAGCACGAAGTACGGCTGGTCGCCGGCCGAGGTCTTCCGCTCGTACCGGGCGTCGGTCCCGGCGTTCGCCTTCACGGAGTCGATCCCGCCTTGCGCGCCGGCCTTCGACGCGTATTGCTCGCCGCTCAGGATCACCTCGCCGTTGCCGGCCTTGAGCCGGAAGTAGAACTGGCCGTTGGCGGACTTGTCGATCTGGAACTTCGCGGCCATGTCGCCCTCGCGTCGTGAGGAAAGGGAAATACCACAGTCGTCCCGATTTAATCGGGCGGGCCGGTCGAACGACACGCGCACCGGCCCCCGGCATCGAGACGGGAGCGGCCGACGTTCCGCCCGGCTACAGCGTTCGCAGGTACGCGATCAGGGCCTTGCGGTCGTCGGCGGACAACTCCAGGCCGAAGGCGTGCCCCTTCACCGCCCGCGCCCGCGTGCCGGGCGGGCCTTTCCACCCGGTCGGGACGTAACTCGGCTCGAGCCGCCGCTTGTCGAACCAGTCCTCCAGCGAAGCGACGGACCCGTTGTGCTCGAGCAGGCCGCGGTACCACACCCCGCGGAGGGACGGCACGCGGTAGAACCCGGTCCCCTTGCGGGTGTTCACCGCGAGCGTGGGGTCGGTGCCGACGGACTTCTCGGAGATGTCGTCCGCGGCCGGGCGCTTGTCCGGGACCCGGAAGCCGTCCACGGGCGTCAGCGTGCTGCCGCCGTGGGCGTCTCCCGCGTGGCAGCGGGCGCACCGCTCGCGCGCGAACACCTCCCGGCCGCGCGCCGCCAGGGCGTCCGGCTTGTTCGGGTTCGGCGGCGGCGCGAGCGCGTAGACGTATTGCGCCAGCGCGTAGAGTTGCTCGTCGGAGTAGCGGAACTTCGACTTCGGGTCCGGTAGCTTCCCCAGCGGCGACCAGTCGCCGAAGGTCATGTGCCGCTCCATCCCGCTCATCTGCCCGCCGACCAGGGCGGCGTACCGCATCAGGTCGGCGGGCGACCGGTGGCGGATCAACCCGGTCGCGTCCAGGTACTTGCGGTCCTTGACGCCGATCAGGTCCGGGATCTTCGGGACGTAGGTGACCCCGGTGCCGATGCGGAAGGCGACGCCGGGCGGGGCCTCTTCGATCGCCGGGAGGAAGTCGGCGAGCGTGAGTTTGTCGTGGGCGTCTCCCGGCCCCCGGTTCCAGGGCATGTGCGGCCCCGGAACGGCGCGGCGGGCCGATTCCAGGGCGGCCGGCTCGCCGTCCTTCTTGGCCCGCGCCCGGAGGTCCTGGGCGAGCCGCCCCATGACCGGGAAGTTGCTCGGCGCGCCGGTGACGACCGTCCCGGCCAGCGGGCCGTCGCGGAGCACCCGCGTGTGGCAGCGGCCGCAGTTGGCCCCCTCGACGGCCACCTCGCCCTTCTTGCGGATCACGTACCGGAAGCCGGGCAGCGTGCCGTCGGCGGCGACCGGCACGTCGAGGCCCTTGTACCAGGCCGGGTCGTGGGCGTCCGCCTCGCTCGGCCCGCGGCCGGTGTCCGGGGCGTGGAACACGAGTTCCCCGGCCTTGACCCAGTCCGCCGCGGTCCGCAACCGCGCCGGGTCGAAGGCGACGAATTCCGGCTCCTTCTTTCGGAGGGAATCCATGTACCCCTTCGGCTCCTTGTCCGGGTGGTACACGGGGTACCCCTTGGCGATCGGGAGGACGGGCACGGCGGCGTAGAACGCGAGCGGCGCGTGCTTCACCGGCTTGTCGAGGCCGACGCGCGGCAGCTCCATCCCGTGGAGGGCGGCCTCGTCCCACGCCGTCGGGACGGCCGGGTGTTGGGCCGCGGCGACCGGGGCGAGCAACAGCATCGCGGCGACGGCCGCGACCGACGCGACAGAAAGTCTGGCGCGTGATGGCATGGCGAATCTCCTGTCCCCGCCAGGCGGGGGCTTCCAGGGGTCCGGAAGGCGACGGGTAAGGCTCGACTACCTGCCACAGTAACTTACACCCCGTCGTCGGGCAACGAACTCCCAGAACCGAACCCGTGGGCCGGGTCAGGGGCCGCGCCGGGTTCGGCGTGCCTTGCCCGCGCCCGGCGGCGCGACCCACATCGGTTGCCCCTCCTCCCACGGCTCGGAGAGGACGTTCACCCTGCGGCACAGCAGCCGACCCCCGCGGGTGACCGAATTCGGCGGGTCCGTTTCCACCCACACGAGCCGTTCCTTCGGGTCCGCGATGTCGGCGTCGAGCCGCTCGACCTCGGCGAGCAGGGCGTTCCGCCAAGCCGGGATGTCCGCCGCCCGCTCCGGGCACAACGGGTCGATCCGGTCCCACCGCAGCCGCAGGTTCAACACCTCGACCCGAGGATTGAGTTCGGCGGTAACCGGGTGGGCCGCCAGGGCGACGATGAAGTCCGCACACGCCTCCTCGGCGTAGCTCCCAAAGTTGACCGTCGTACCCATCGGGACGATCAGGTTCAGCAGCTCGACGACCGGCTTATCCCAGGCGACGCTGACGAGTGGGCTTACCGACCCGAGGCTGGGGCGGTAAAAGACAACGTTCATCCGAAGCCCCACCACTTACCACGGGTGTCCCCGGCCCGCCGCCGCCGAACGACCCAGCTCAGTGGCGGCGGGGCTGGGTGGGCTACACGTCACGGAAAGCCGTCATGCCCCGCCGGTCAGGTGCAGCGCCTGGTTCGGCCGGCCCGCCCTCACCGGACCCGCTGATAGGTGCCTTGTTTGAGGGGTGGTCCCAATCCGGTGCCAACTCGGAACGGATGAAGCAGACTGCCGCCGCGCCCGACAGCGACACCCAGAACAGGCTGCCCTCGTCCGAGGCGTCCACCCACCGCACCTCCCCCTTCACACCGCTCAGCTCGCGCCCGTCCCGCGTTACTCCGCGGCGGATCTCAACGCCGCTGCCCCGCGCGATCGGGACGGAGCACGACATGCAGAGTTTCGGAGCGAGCTGCATGTCGCCGTACTTCTCGTCCCAGACCTTTCGCGAGCCCAGGTTGTAATGGCTCCGTGTCCCGCAACTGGGGCACATCCCGTACGGCATCTGATGCGCCCTCCGTCGCCGAACCAGTGTTTCTCTCAACCACAGATCAGATAAATCTGGGCAGGCTCAGCCCCGCTACGGCTGGGGCTAGCCCCAGCCTAGCGATACGCGAGGGGCGGGTCAAAAACCAATCTTCTGCCCCCGACCTAAACCCGCACGATCACCGCATACGCCGCCGCCGCCAGCGCCGCCCCGCACGGGACGGTGCTGACCCACGCGGCCAACACCTCGGCCGCCTTCCGCCAGCGGGCTTGCTTCGTGGCTGCACCCATGCCGAGCAGCGCACCGACGCTCACGTGCGTCGTGCTCACCGGCAGCGCGTGCAGGCTGGCCGTCGTCACCAGACTCGCCGTCACCAGGCTCGCCGCGAACCCCTGGCCGGGGTTCATGCCGGTCAGCTTCTTGCCGAGCGTTTCCGCCACGCGGTCGATGTCCAACAGGCCGCCGAGCGCGATCGCCACCGCCACGACCAGGAACGCCCACGGGGTTTCCAGGCCGGGGACCGCCAGCATCAGGGCGGCCATCTTCGGCGTGTCGTTCAGCCCGCGGGCGAAACTGGCCGCCCCGGTGCTCAGGAAGTGCAGCACGTCCAGCGCGGGCGTGCGGTGGTCCGGGGCGAAGTGCATGGACTTGAGGAACAGGTACACGAGCGCCCCCGCCGCGGCGGCGACGAGCGGGCTGAACACCAGCGGGAGCAGGAACGCCGTTCCGACGGCCGCGACGTTCACGCTTCCCCCTCCGGTCAGCCCGGCCCCGAGCAGCGCGCCGACCAGCGCGTGCGTCGTGGAAACCGGGAACCCGAACCGCGTGGCGAGGAAGCTGGTCAGCGCCGCTCCGATTGCAACCGCGCAGACGAAGTGCTGCGACGCGACCAATTCCGCCGGCACGATCCCGCGGCCGCTGAACGCGGGGAGCAGCCCCTTCGCCAGAAACAGCGCCGCGACCGACCCGGCGAACGTGGCGGCCGTGCCCCAGAGGGCGGCCTGCCGGAGCGTGGTCGTGCCGCTGCCGTAGAGCGACGCGACGCCCTTGAAGTTGGCGTTCGCCCCGTTCGTGAACGCGACGAAGCACACGGCGAGGAACAGGACCGCGACGAGCATGCGGTGAGGGTTCTAGGTTTTCAGGCTGAAAGCCTGGGAGCGCATAGCCCAGGGCAACGCCCTGGGCGCGGGGGACGCGGTGACCCATGCGTGTCTGGGACCGCCTTGTCGCAGGCTTTCAGCCTGCGGGGTGGTTGCGGTCCCCACCCAGGGCGGCGGGGGCTTCGCCCCCTTGCCCTGGGCTGTATTCTCCCACCCCTTCGGGGTGAAGACGGGCTATTTCCCCGTGTTCTCCTTCGTCTCCGCCGGGTGCTGCTTCAGCGCGGCGTACTCCTTCCACGACCCCTCGTACAGCCGCACGTTCGGGTACTTCGCGACGTGCTTCAGGTAGAACCGCAGTAGGCTCCCCTCCCGCGACGTGCCGCAGTAGACGAGAATCTCCTTGTCCGCCGTCAGCCCCGCGGCTTCCAACTCGGCCTTCGTCCGGTCGAGCGGCAGGAACTGGTGCGTGTTGTCCTTCGCCATCAGCCGCGCCCAGTGGAAGCTGACCGCGCCGGGGATGTGCCCCTTGCGGAGCCACACGTCGTCGTTCCCGACGTACTCGTTGTGCGGCCGCGCGTCCACGAGGACCGCCCCCGGCTTCCGCTTCAGCACGTCCTCGACGGTCAACGCGATCTCCGGCTTCATCTTCTCCGGCAGCGTCCCCGTCGGATTGCCGAAGTACTCCTGCGTCACCGGCAGCTTCGCCGCCGCCCACGCCGGGAGGCCGCCGTCCACGATCCGGATGTCCTCGACGCCGAACTTCTCCAGCACGTAGGCGACCATGCTCGCGCTCAGGATTTCGTCGTTCGGCAGCTTGTCGCCGGTCGCGTAGATCAGGTGCGTGCGGGCCTTGTCCACGCCGGCGCGGACGAGCAGTTGCTTCGTCAGGTCGTCCGGCAGGTACTGGACCGGGACGCCGCGGTCGGTCCCGCGGAGGGTGTCGAAGTTCAGGTGGTGGGCGGTCGGCAGGTGGCCGCGGAAGTAGTCCTTGTACCCGCCGCGGGTGTCGAGCACGACCGGCCGCTTCGCCGCGTCGGCCTCCTCGATGAGCTTCTTCGCCTCGGCCGGCGAGATGATCCCGATGTCGGCGCGGGCGGCGGGGGCGAGCAACAGGGCGAGGGCGAGAACGCGGAAGAGGGGCATGGCGGACGGCTCCGTGTCGGCGGGTCGGGGGGAGCGGTCATGATAAGCCGAAACCTTGACGACCGGCCAGATGTCCCGTTTTTGTCCGACCGCTTTGCCCGCCGCGGATGGCCGTCGGATACAATTTGAACCAGTCCCGTCTCCCGCGAGGCCGCCACATGCGAACGCTGCTCGCACTGTTCCTGCTCCCGCTCGCCGGGGCCGCGGCCGACCCGCCGCGGCTGCCGGAACTCTCGACCGCCGACGCCTGGAAGGCGCTCCCGCGGGACAACCCGCCGCTGCCCGTCTGGGCGCGGACGCTGGCCGCGTCCATCCCGAAGGGGACGGCGAAACTCCTGGAACTCGATGACCTGCACCGCGCGAGGAGTCCCATCGGCAACGCCCTGCGGGCGAAGCTGCGGTACGTCGCGTCCGACGCCGTCGGGTCGCCCTACGGGAAGGCTTACGCCGCCAACGACGCGAAGTACGCCGGCGTCAGCGCCGAGGAACTGGAGGCGTGGGCCAAGTTCGACGGCGAGCCGACGACGCCGGAGCAGAAGCTCGCGGCGCTCGCCCGGAAGATGGCGCTCGCCGCCGACACCGTGACCGACGCCGAGTTCGCGGACCTGCTGGAGCATTTCGGCCCGGAGAAGATGGTCGGCGTCGTCCACACGCTCGCCTACGCCGGGTTCCAAGACCGCGTCCTGCTCGCGCTCGGCTGCCAGGTCGAGAAGGACGGCCCGCTGCCGCCGCTGAACCGGACGTTCGACCCGAAGTGGTACGAGAACGTGACGACGCCGAAGCGGGAGCCGACGGCGAAGAAGGAGCTTCCGAAGAAGTCGGAGTACGTGTTCGAGTGGACCGACCTGACCGGCAAGCACCTTCCGACGCAACTCGACCTGCAGAAGCAGCGGTCGCCGCGGGTTCCGATCCCGTCGGACGAGAAGCTCGCGTGGATGCCGGCGGAGGACCGCGCCCGCACGAAGCGGATCGTCTGGTCCACCATCGGCCAGGGCTATCAGCCGAAGCTGACGACGGCGTGGTTCGACTCGATGACCACGGCGTCGGCCGAGGGGAAGGTGGACCCGGTGTTCAAGAACACCGTCTTCTGGATCGTGACCCGAACGAACCGGTGCTTCTACTGAATGGGCCACAGCGAAATGCTGCTCGCGGTCGCGGGCATGAAGCAGGCGGACATCGAGAAGCTGACGGCGAAGCTGGCGAAGGGCGACTGGTCTGGGTTCCCGGCCGACGAACAGGTCGCGTTGAAGTTCGCGAACAAGCTGACGGCGAAACCGGCGGCGGTGACGGACGCGGACGTGAAGGAGCTGATCGCCGCGTTCGGCCCGCACCGGGCGATCGACTTGATCTGGTACGTGTCGTGGTGCAACTACATGACCCGCGTGGCCGACGGGCTGCAACTGCCGTTGGAGACGACGAACGTGTTCGCCCCGCCGGCGAAGAAGTGAGCTACGCCCTCGGTTCGTCGCGGCGGCCGCGGAGCCGGCCGACCTCGTAGGCCAGGCACGCCGCGGCCGTTAGCCCGCTCGCGATGAACAGCGTCGCGTACCGGACGTGGCCGAACGCGACCGCCCCGACCACCCCGCCGATCAGAAAGCCGGAGATGAGTAGCGCGTACAGCCGTAGCCGCCGCAGGTCGGCCGGGACGCCCCGCAGCGCGTGGCCGAGGACGATGCCCACGTCCGTGAACATCCCGGTGACGTGCGTGGTCCGGACGACCGCCCCGCTGTACGTGCTCACCATCGCGTTCTGCAGGCCGCACGCGCCGGACGCGCAGTAGACCCCCAGGACACTGCCCCCTTCCAGCAGCACGGCCGCGGCCGCGAGCAGCCCGGCCTCGATGAGCAGGGCGACGCCGTACCGCCGGCCGAACCGGAGGGCGTCGTCCTGGATGACGACCCCGCTGAGCACGCACCCGGCGGTGAACGCGACGATGATCGCCGCGAGGCGGGCCGCGGCCGAACCGTCCCCGGCGGCGACGGCCGCCGACAGCATGGAGTTCGCCCCGGTCAAGTGCGTGACCGACTGGTGCTCGAACCCGAGCAGCGCGACGACGTTCACGGCCCCGGCGACGAACGCCAGCGCCCACGCGCCGACCCAGACCCAGCGGGGAAGTTTCGCGATCATCCGATCCGCCCACCCGGCGTGAAACGAGTGGGGAAAGCCTAGCACACGGCCGGGGCCGGCCGCAACCGCACCGGCCCCGCCATTCCTATCATCTCTGCATGAACGCTCCAACCTTCGCCGCCTTCGCCGCCGGCCTGACCACCGAGGTCGCGTTCGACGTGCTCGCCCGCGCCCGCCAGCTCAAGGCCGCCGGCAAGGACGTGGTCGAACTCCAGATCGGCGACAGCCCGTTCCCGACGACGCGGCACGCGGCCGCGGCCGGGAAGGCCGCCATCGACGCCGGGCGGACGCAGTACTGCCCGTCGCCGGGGCTGCCGGAGTTCCGCGCCGCCGCCGCGGACTTCGTCCGCGCCGAGTTCGGCGTCCCGGCCGCGGCCGAGAACGTCGTCGTCGGGCCGGGGGCGAAGGTGTTCGAGACGTACTTCTGCGAGGCGTTCGTCGAACCCGGCGACGAGGTGCTCCTGTTCAGCCCGACGTTCCCGACGTTCGTGCCGAACGTGCTGCGGCGGGGCGGCGTGCCGGTGTTCGCGGCGCTGAAGGAGGAGAATGCCTTCCGCCCGAACCCGGCGGACGTGGAGCGCTTCCTGAAAACGTCGAAACGGCCGCGGGCGATCTTCCTGAACTCGCCGCACAACCCGACCGGCGGGGTCGCGACGGCCGACGACCTGCGGGCCATCGCCGGCCTGATCCGCGGGAAGAACGTCGCGCTCCTCAGCGACGAGCCGTACTGCCACATGGCCTGGGCCGAGCCGCACCGGAGCATCCTCGCGGAGCCGGAGATGATGAACCAGTGCGTCGGGGCGTACACGTTCTCGAAGTCGTACAGCATGAGCGGCTGGCGGCTCGGGTTCGCCGTCGGCTCGCCGGAGGTGGCGCAAGTCATCGGGAAGATGGTGAACTCGTCGCTGTCGTGCGTGCCGCCGCTGGTGCAGCTCGCCGGGAAGGCGGCGCTCGAGAACGACGCCGGCGAGCGGGACGCGACGATGGCGAAGTTCCGCGCGAAGGTCGCGCTGCTCGTCGGCGAGCTGCGGCAGGTTCCCGGCGTGAGCGTGACGATGCCGGCCGGCACGTTCTACGTCTTCCCGAACGTGCGGCCGATTAGCGAGCGGCTCGGCATCACGTCGCACGGGCTGGCGATGTACCTGCTGGAAGGCGCGGACGACGCCGTCGGCGTGGCCTGCCTCGGCGGCGAGTGCTTCGGCGACGCGGGGACGGGGTTCCTGCGGTTCTCGTGCGCCGAGCCGGACGAGCGGCTGCTGCAGGCGGTTCACTTCGTCAAGGACGCGGTGACGCAGACGGACCGGGTGGCGAAGTATCTGGACGCGAACCCGACGTATCGGCTACAGTGACCGGCCCGGAGGACGACCATGAGTATCGACCCGACCGCCCCGGCGATCGTGTACCCCGAATCGGACGGGAAGCCGATGGCCGATAACACGCTGCAATGGGAGTGGATGGTGCGGATCGTCGGCGAGCTGCGGGAGCAGTACGCCGGGCAGCAGGTGTTCGTAGCAGGCGACCTGTTCTGGTATCCGGTCGAGGGCGACCCGCGGACGGTCGTGGCCCCGGACGGCTTGGTGGCGTTCGGCCGCGCGCCGGGGTATCGCGGCAGCTACAAGCAATGGGAAGAAGGTAACGTCGCCCCGCAGGTCGTGTTCGAGGTCATGTCGCCGAACAACACCGTCCCGGAAATGGACGCGAAGCTCGACTTCTACGAGCGGCACGGGGTCGAGGAATACTACTACATCGACCCATACGAGAACGAGATGGAAGCGTACGTCCGCCGCGGGAACCGGCTGAGATCGGTGCGGTGGGACAAGGGGTTCGTCAGCCCGCGGCTCGGTATCCGGTTCGAGAAACGCGGCGAGGAGTTGGTCGTGATCGGTCCGGACGGCCGCGTCTTTCAGGACCGCGAGGAGCGGGTTCAAGAGATTCAGGAGGAACTGCGCAAGACGGCGATGGCTTTCGAGGAGGAGCACGCGCGGGCGATCGAAGAATCGAATCGCGCGGACGCCGAGGCCGAGCGAGCGAACACGGAAGCCGAGCGAGCAAACTTGGAGGCCGAGCGGGCGAAAGCCGAGGCGAAAGCAAAAGAACTCTTGGCGGCAAAGTTGCGAGAATTAGGCGTCAGCCCCGATGACGTTCTGAGGAGCGCGGGGTAGTCACCCGCCCTTCCGCCGCTTCAGCTCCGTCAGCACGTCGGCAATGCCGCGGGTGTTGAACACGTCGTCCTTCGTCAGCCACCCGCGGCGGGCCACCGCCACGCCCCACGGGTAGAGCGCCAGGTCGTCCGGCGCGTGCGCGTCCGGGTTGATGACCAGCGGGATGCCGAGCTGCTTGGCCCGCTTCACGTACTTCCAGTCCAGGTCCAGGCGGTCCGGCTGGGCGTTGATCTCGATCATCTTCCCGTGCCGGGCGGCCGCCTCCAGCACCTTGTCCAGGTCGATCTTGTACCCGTCGCGGCGGAGCAGCAACCGGCCGGTCGCGTGGCCGAGCATCGTCACCGCGGGGTGCGACAGCGCCTTGCACACGCGGGCCGTCTGCGCCTCCTCGCTCAGCCCGAACAGCGTGTGAACGCTGGCGACGACGTAGTCGAACCCGGCGAGCAGCTCGTCGTCGAAGTCGAGCGAGCCGTCTTCCAGGATGTCCACCTCGGACCCCTTCAAGATCGTGACGCCCTTCAGCCTCTCGTTCAGCGCGTCGATCTCGGCCCACTGCTTTTTCACCCGCGTCGGCGTCAGGCCGTTGGCGATAGTCAGGGATTGCGAGTGGTCGCCGACGCCGAAGTATTCCAGGCCGAGGGCCTTCGTCGCCAGGGCCATCTCCTCCAGCGTCGCGGTCCCGTCGCTGGCCGTCGTGTGGTTGTGGAAGACGCCGCGGATGTCCTTCGCCTCGATCAGCGTCGGCAGCGCGCCCTTCTCGCTCGCCTCGACCTCGCCGGTGTCCTCCCGCATCTCCGGCGGGACCCACGCCAGGTCGAGCGCCTTGTAGACCGTCGCCTCGTCCGGCAGATTCTTCTTGTACCCGGTCAGCGCGTAGTCGTTGAGCGACCAGCCGCGCTCGATGGCCCGCTGCCGGAGGCGGATGTTGTGCTCCTTGCTGCCGGTGAAGTGTAGCACCGTGACCGGGAACTGCTCGTCCGGTACGACCCGCAGGTCGGCGTTCAGCACGACCTTCTCCCGGCCCCACGCCATCTCCGCGACGATGCTCGACTTCGTCGGCCCGTGTCCGGTGACCTGCAGCACCTCCGGCAGCTTCACGAACGCGTCCATGATCGGGGCGGCGTCCGTCGCGCTCACGACGATGTCGATGTCCTTGACCGTCTCCCGCCGGCGGCGGAGGCTGCCGCACAGTTCGGAGCGGATGACGCCGGGCATGGCGCGAATTTTCTCGAGTAGCCGCTCGCCGAGGGCCAGGCCCTTGTCGAGCCGGACGCGGTTGCCGACCGTCCCGAGGAACGCGATGCCGTCGAGAATCTTCTGTGCCGTCTTTTCGCCGAACCCCTTGAGCTTCGCGACCTCGCCGGCCTCGCACGCGGCCTTCAGTTTGTCGATGGAATCGACCTGCAACGAGTCGTACAGCGCCTTCACCTTCTTCGGCCCGATGCTCGGCAGCCGGAGCATGTCGATGAGGCCGGGCGGGACGGACGCCCGGAGGTCGTCCAGGTACGGCAGCCGGCCGGTGGTGACGAGCGTGGTGATCTTCTCGACGAGCGCCTCGCCGATGCCGCGAACGTCGGCGAGCTTCTTCGTCTCGACGAGCTGCTTGATGTCGCCGGGCAGGGCGGAGACGGTGCGGGCGGCGGCGTGGTACGCCCGGCAGCGGAAGTCGTTCTCGCCCTTCAAGGCCAAGAGGGTTCCGATGTCGTCGAGGGCGGCGGCCACGTCGTCTTTGGTCATGGGAGGCTCCTTGCCAACAATATAGCCGCCGGCTTGCCGGCGGGGTTCGTGACGACCCTTCCGGCGAACCGACGGCTTGAACGATCCTAGTCCTGGCTTTGTTCCCTCCCCCCTTGGGGGGGAGGGTTAGGGAGGGGGGTAGGTTTCCTCCCTCCGACGCGATACTTACCGGGGCTGGGAAGCTCACCCCCCTCCCTAACCCTCCCCCCCAAGGGGGGAGGGAACAAGAGAAGAACCCCTCCGGGGATAATCAAGAGTTACGCCGCCTTCGCGACCATCGGCACGGCCCGCGACGGGCTGTGGAGCATGATCTCCATCCCGTTCACGATCCGGTCGCCGCCGCGGCCGTCCACCAGGTTGCGGGCGCACCGGGACATGCTCAGCCGCTCCATCGGGTCGTCCAGGAGCGCGTCCACCGCCTCCTTCAGCACGTCGAACGTCACCTTGTGCGACTCGCCGAGGAACGTCGCCATCCCCTCGTCGTCCATCCGCTTCGCGTTCGCCGTGTGCCGCGGGCCGTGGCTGATCGCCAGCTGCGGCAGCCCGGTGCAGCACATCTCGAGCGCCCAGGTGTCGCCGGCCGTCAGCGCGAAGTGGCTTCGCACGAGGCGGGTCATCATCTCCTTCGTCTCGGTGATGACCTCGACCTTCCCGCCGGACGCGGCGCAGTAGTCCTTGATCTCGTCGTACCGCGGGTGGTGGTATCGGGTCAGGATGCTGACCTTCTCGACCTTCTCGATCCGCCGGAGTTGTTCCGTCCGCTCGAGCGTCTGGTCGGCCGGGTCGTCGTCGCCGAACGCGACGAGCGCCCGGAACGGGGCCGGCTGCTCGGTGGCGCGGATCGTCCGTTGCCGACGGAAGATGCCGCGGACCAGCGCGTACTTCCGGCCGACGAGGATTTGCCCGCCGACGGTCACGTCGAAGTTCTTCTTCAACGGGGCCATGTACGGGTTCACCACGAGGTCGGCCGGGATCACGCCGCCGCCCTTCGAGTCGAACGCGAGTACGTAAGCCTTCGCCTCCCGCAGCTCTTCGAGGTAGTCCCGCGGCACGTCGCCGCAGACGACGACCGCGGCGGCCCCGAGCCGGCGGACCTGGGCGATCGTCACGGCGGCGTCCTCCGGGCTGCCCATCGGCTGCTCGGCCGCGGTCCAGTCGTTGTTCCCGCGGTTGATGACGTGCGCCAGCGACAGCGGGTCGAGGTAGCTGAAGAAGTGCGTCCCGCGGCGGCGGCGCTGCAGGGCCGCGGCGAACGAGAGGCCCTGGTACAGCGGCTCCCAACCGCCGTCCGCCGTCCCGTCGCAGCGAAACAGAATCGGTCCACGCTTCACGTCCATGCGAGCGGCCTTTCCACGTCGGTGTGGGGACACGCCGACGTGGCCGGCCGCGCACGAGTGTACGCGCGGCCGGGCCGTCAGTGGCGAGGGCGTGTCCGTTGTCAGTCAGCCGGTGGTGTGGAAGGGTCGGGCGCGCGAAAGGTGGGTGAGTCCGCGGGCGACTCGGGGCGCGACCGTCTTCGGGACACCTCTTCTCCGGGGGGCCGTTCCGAAGGCCCCTGCCCGTTCGCCGTGGGTTCCGGTCCGCGGCGGCGGGTACGTTCGGGCGGCGGTTCCGGCCACCGCTCGAACGGGGCGGATGGTAACCCGGAATTTTTCCGCGCGACAAGGCCACTTGGCCGACGATGCGTTTCGACCTGAATTTCAAGCTCAGACGTTCCACGTGGAACATAGTAGTAGGCACACTCCGTGTGCCGTTTCCTCGGCGTGTCGGTGGGTCCGTGGAAACCCCGGAAGCAGTCAGCAGGCGGTACACAGCCTCCTCGGCGTGCGGTGAGTCCGTCCGAGTCGTTGCGACGCTCGGCAAACGGCACACGGAGTGTGCCTACTACTTTGAGTCGGTCTTCCCAAAATCCGCGGTCGTGCTATGACCCCTGGCGTCGGTCCCAGGGAACGGGACCGGTTTCAGGGGGATGGGGGATGGACACGACGACGAAGGAACGCGCCCGGCTCGGCCTCGACGCGATTAAACACAACCCGTACCAGCCGCGGAAGCAGTTCGACGAGGACGAGCTGACGCACCTCCGCGACAGCATCAAGACGCACGGCGTCCTCCAGCCGCTCGTCGTCCGGCGGACCGGGGACGGGTTCCAGCTCATCGCCGGCGAGCGGCGGCTGCGGGCGGCGCAACAGGCCGGCCTGAAGGACGTGCCGGTCCACATCGTCGAGTTCAACGACCAGCAGGTCTTCGAGGCGGCCCTCGTCGAGAACATTCAGCGGGCGGACCTGAACCCCATCGAAAAGGCCCAGGGGTTCAAGGACTACCTGGAGCGGTTCAAGCTGACGCAGGACCAGCTCGGAGCGAAGCTCGGTTTGGACCGCACGACGATCAGTAACCTCGTCGGCCTGCTGGCGCTGCCGGAGGAGGTACAGACGGCCGTGCGGCATGGGCAGATCACCCTCGGCCACGCGAAGGTGCTGAAGGGCCTCGCCGATTCCGGGAAGCAGATCGCGCTGACGAAGCTGGTCCTGCTGCAAGGGCTGTCGGTCGCCGCGCTGGAGCAGCTGGTGAAGGCGGCGAAGCAGCCGGAGAAGGCGGAGGAGCCGGCGGCCGCGAGGAAGCCGGCGGCGGAGAAGACGGCCCACGTCGCGAGCCTGGAGAGCGACCTACGGCAGCGGTTCGCCAGCCGGGTCGAGATCAAGGTGAGGGCGAAGGACAAGGGGCAGATCGTCATCGACTTCGACAGCAACGACGATTTCGAGCGGATTCTGAGCTTGCTCAGCCGCTGACCTGGCGAGCGTCGGGGCGTCAGCCCGACGTGGCTTAGGCCCCCGCTGTGTGATTGACCGGTTGCGAGTGTTCATCACCACGTCGGGCTGACGCCCCGACGCTCGCCGTGAACCCCGCGCCCGTGCCGGGTGTCCGTTCACTCGATAAGATGATCCGTCGCATCGGGGTGTAGCTCAGCTTGGCTAGAGCGCTTGCCTTGGGAGCAAGAAGTCGTCGG